>JAGHCO010000025.1 GCA_021160405.1 Candidatus Aerophobota bacterium | reverse complement strand
CCTCAACATCTGATAACTCATAATAAAATTCCAGGAAAAGTATTTTGAACATAACCTCTGGAGGATAGGAAGGTCTTCCCAGCTCCTCAGCATACAGGTCTTTTGTCTTCTCTTTAATAAAGGAAAAATCTATTCTTTTTCTTATCTCAAGAAGTTCATGTTCTTCAGGCAGAAAGTTATCTCTGATGTAAGCATCAAAGAAGTTTTCCTGGGGATCGGTTTTTCCTAACATTTAAATTTTCTCCTTGTGAAATTTTTAAGATGGAACTACCTCAAATATACACCAGATGCGGATTTTTGTCAAATTTGAAGGGATAAATCTGAAAAAGAATGAAGAAAAATTTTATCATTTTGACCGAATTAATTTGACTTTTTCAGAGGTCTCTATACGGTCAAACCCGAATTACATCCAGATCAGGATAAAAGCACAACGATAGCATCTCCATGTGCGATTCTTGCTGTTTTAGCAAGGTAGCGAAAATCAAAACAAGGACTGTTCGTACAAAAACAAAAAAGCATCAAAAGAATAATAAAGACGATTTTAACATCCTTCGCTCTGTCTCGGAAGCTGGGCTATAGATGCTATAAAGAACGGATAATACAACAATCTTTAGTATGTAGCATATTCAGCATCATCTCTCGGAAAGGGGCTCTGGTAGGTTTGTCCTGTCGTTAATTCAGTCTGCGAGCGATGAAGCTTAATTAGTCGTTCCAAAGGATTCTTATAATATGGAATTTTGTTGGGAGCTTTCTTTCCTTGCCTCATTTTGTAGACGCGTAATGTCTCAAAACAGTGATAGTCGTATTCATGAGGGTGTTCATCAAGAAACCAAAAATAATCGAATTGCTTTGTTTGTCGCTTGAAAGAATCAAACAATTGATGGTCTTTAATATAATAGTTGTAACTAAGAAAAGATAAAATCTCATCAAGAAAATATTTCAAGAGAAAAAGACTATAAAGAAGAAGACACTCGGAAATATAGTGATCATACCTTCTCATGTAAATTATCTGCTTTTGAAATGGATGGCGTGGTCGCTTACCTTCCAGTATTTCATTAGAGCGGGAGCTGGGATGAACAAAAAGACTGAGGAAGTTATAATGAACTATGATTCTTGTTTCAACAGAATCGTCAACAATCTTGTTGATTTTCAGTCCCTTAATGACAGCTTTTATATTCAAGTAAACACTATATAGGTGGGCGTGGTACTTAATCAAATCTTGATCTCTTTGTGGGAAAAGCTCTGCTTGTTGTATCTCTGGTATTCTCTGTACCCAGTGCAAAATGGGGTCATATTCATTTAAAACAAAATAATACATGGGGATTATCCTCTTGTTTTCTCCATTTGAGCTTTTTATCCCTCTACGCCTAACAAATAGACTCTTCCCCTTAAACTCGAAGTCCAATATATCTTTATTTTCCTGGAGGCGAGGTTCGATTTTCTTGAAAAGATCCTTTTTTGTCACGCCTTGTGGTGGTCGGAGCTCATAAATCTCCTCAAAAACGTAACCTTTTGTAATCAGTAAGAATAAGAGATAATGCTCAAAAACTGACCGAATAATGCGGAAACACTCCGCATATTTTCCCTCGCAGATAAGTCCCATGCAAGTATCAATTGAATCTACCTGTCGAAGAAAATAATTAAAACAGTATTGGTCAAAGTACTCCTCAGATTCTCCTTTCAGTTCAAGTTTAGAGCCCAGATTGAAACATAAATCTATGCCACTACTTATTAAATTCAAAAGACGCCTATGTTCATTCCTTGTAAAGTCTTGGTTCGTCATCATGGTTCTCTCCCGCTATCTCTTTTAAGTTCTTACTCGCCCCAAGAGCGACACTATATCTAAATTTTTCTTTTCTCTCTTTCCCCATCAGTGTCCCACCAGTATATATCTTTATGTAGGCGGTAGAGTTTATCGTAGGGTACAGTAACTTCTGATTTTTCCGTGTTGGCCATGGTAAGTTTAACTCGAAAGTAAAATCTTTTTAATCTCTCTCACGATTTAATTGATCCTGTTAGGCATTTTATTGCTTTAACCCATTTTGTCTAATTTCAGGGATACTTCATTTAAAAGATTCATAAATTTCTCCTTTGATATATTTAAAGCCGTGGACCAAAAATTACAATCCGGTTCCTCAGCAAAATTATCAACTATTCCTCCTGCTATCTTCCCAGAGTCTCTTCCCACATAGTGAATTATGGTATCCTCTCCCCTATTTCTTTTATATATATCAAATAAAATCCAGAATTTAAGGAGACTGTAACTTTCAGGTGATGTCCAACCTACTGGATGTAATGAGTCTATGTAAAACCAATCTCCATATTCCTTAAGCATTGGATACTCTTGGAAAATTTGTTGGACAGTTTGATTCCATAAACCTGTTTCCTGAGATTTGCACGTATTGGCCATTCTCATCGCCACTTTCCAAACGAGATAAGAGGGAATCTCTTTTAATTCAACCTTAAATGTGATGTAGGCTGCTAATGCAAAGATCACTGTTTGCAATCTTTTCTTCATATCCATAACAATATGTGCCTTGGTTTGAGCAAGTTCGAATCCCTGATTATCTTCTTTGTCTACATTTTTTCCTTCTTTTAATCTAGAAGCGACATTATAGAACTCATATCCACTTTGCATGTAGTCATATGCTCCGGTGTGATAAAAGTCGAGCAAATTAACTAAATCTTCGGTGTATGCTTTCAAGTACTTAAATTGATAAGCTTCTATTCCAAAAGTATACCGATCTATGGTTCTATGAATTATCTTAGCCGATGTATCAATTACGGATGATATAACGGGCTCATAGAAATGTTCTAACTGCTTGCGATCATCTTCATCTTTGAATTGCCTTTGAAAACTGAAACGGATCCACTCCGATAAATTGAGAATAATTGTCTCCATTTGGGGACTGTAATTTTCCTTTCCATATAAGGTGAAATAATCATGAAGAGTATCAAATGTTTTAATTATTTCTTGATATACTAAGGTGGTCTTTGCTGGAAGGGCTTTATGAAAATTCACTCTGTAAAAAAGAGAAAGAATTTTGCCAAAATAATCATCTTGTCCTTTTAAAAAAGCAATCCGGCCAGCTTCACCTATATCTGTTAATAACCTTCTAAAAATGTTTACTCTTAAGTGTAGAAACGACTCGGACGTTCGAAAGAGCTGATTATATATAATTCTGCTAAGACAAGACGTATAATCCGTGAAGTTTTCTTCGTGCTCAAGGGAATATAGAAGCATTTCATTTAAGTCTTTCAACACTCCACCTGATTTACCAATCACTTTAAATAAAGGTATCTGCTCAAAACTACTATTTGACAGCCCTTGCACTCTTTTTTCAAAAATCTGTATTATTTCCCTGTCTAACAATGAATGTAGTTGTTCTGTCGTTTTTGCCTCTTCCTTCTTTTTCTTATAAAGCAACTTGATGTTCTTCCCCTGTGTTGAGTAATTTTCTACAAAGGTTAGTTTTGCTTTAAGAAGATCTTCTTCTTCGCGGGTTTTTTCCTGAAAAACTAAAGTCAAAAGGTTGTAATTCTTAACTCGATTAAAGGCATCCTCTGTATATTTCTCTGGAATCGGGAGAGTAGGTTTCACTTCAAAAAACAATCGAACGTGGTCATCTTTTAATATGTCTGACAAATCTTTTTTAATCCTTTCAACATCAATTCTGCCAATTATACATTCTCTTTTAGCCTCAAGGGTATAGGACGGAGAATGGAGGAAAAATGGAAAAAGCAGATCAAATGAGTAGAAGCTAAATTGCCCACTATTTTTCCTTAGAAACTCATGAAATCTGTCGAAATGAGGTTTCATCTGCTTTTCAAATTGATTTACTTGCACAAGACGTTTGCCCACCTCTTTTTCTATCTCATTGAGAATCCCTTTTGGAGTTAAATGGTGTGTGAACCAGCGGAAATACCAAATCGGAAGAATTATAGCTGTTGATAGAACTATGAACAGAACAAAATGGGGAATAATAGTTATTTTCACAAAGGATAATAACGCGGATAGAAATATCCCTGCTACAAAGAAGACAATAAAACCACGAGTTTGCAGTTTTTTCAAAGTATACTTATGAACAATCCCTTTTGGAATCTCATTTACAGAATAACTAATCTGGACAAATGCGAAAAACAAGGCAAATATCATAACTAAAATAGTTAGCACTGTAGTAGCTAAACTCTGGACATTTTGATACAATTCCATCAAGAAAAACTCCTTTTATGACTGACTAATATGTCTTTTTCTTTATTTAGCCCTTTTTTGCTAATTATTCTTCCTTATCACCATTAATAAAAAGGGCCTAACTCTTGCATAAACACACTGTTAGCTGATGTTGGCTGTATTCTACTCTTGGAACTCAATATCGCTAATCTTTGCTCGTGCTTTACCTGACCACTCTGAAGGTACTTTATCTCCTACAACATAACCAAACTCTTTGATGTATCCGGGTTTGAGTGGCTTGTTGTCAAATGAAAATTCGGTAACAAGAACAGGATAATAGTCCTCTTCAGCAATTGGCTTGCCATCTTTTCCTAGAAAATAGACAGTGACTTTAACTTTTCTGAGAGTTCTATTTCCATGATTTATAACTTTTCCAAAAATTGCAGGCTCTGGCTCTCCTAATCCAAATCTACTGCCTTTTCCAACTTTAAACCCTTTCAGTTCAATATACTTGATGTAAGATTGTTTTTCTTCAAAAGCCTTTATTTCCTTTAAGATTTCCTCCTTATCCTGTTTTGCCTCAACTATTTGACTATCTAATTCTAATACTTCATCATACTTCTTTAGTGCTCCATACAGCTTCTTTTGCTTTTTTAATTGCCTTGCTTCTGAAAGTAAGGCTTCAACTTTTCTTTTTTTCTCTGCCTCTTTTTTTTCTGTTTCCCAATCAAGGAAGACTTTCCAGCCATCAGCCTCCTTTACCAGATCAAATGTTTGAGCCGTAGTTACCATAGGAATATCTTCTCCTTTATATTTTTCTGTCAACATCTTATCGATCTCTTTTTCGTCTTTCTCTTGTCCGAATCCTGAGATGAGACCTGCAGCCAAAATGTCCTTAAATATAACCGCAAAATCAGGTATGGTAATATCTACATCGGCTTTGGCTTTATTCCCTGAAACTATTACCTCTTTAATTTTGTATGAGATCTTATTGATGAGAGCCTCCGTCAAGGGACTTTCCTCTTTTGATTGCTCTGCCAAATATTGTTGGAGAGTTTTTATGGCCTTGTCCTTGGTAGAAACATACTGATAGGTTTCCTCATACCTGCCGTGGAGTGAGGCATCAAGATACTTGGACAAAACCTTCACGGGGTTTGAGCCAGTTTTACTATCCCCCACCACTAGTAGTGTAGTAGAGGCTCTAAGCATAGCCTCAATTACTGCATTACTAACCCCAACTTGTTTAAGTTCTATCAAAGCATCAGGAGTAAGATCAAATTGTATTTCAGACTTTTGAATTAGCAAAATGATAATTTTATCACTTAAACCAGCCTTCACAAGTGAGACGATATCATTATTTGTAAGTGATTTCTTAGTAGCAATACCAAAACCGTTTCCTAAAACTGTGATTCCTAATACTATCACTACTAGCAGCAATATCCTACTTCGTTTTTGCATTATCGCCACCTCCTTCACTACTTTTTAATTCTCTGTAATTATACTTAGAAGTTAATATATTCCAATAGTCTCGCTTCTCATTTCATAACGTGTAATTGTCCAGTGCATCTTTAGTTTAACAGACATCAACCTTTCTTGTTTTATATACCTATCCTTAATTGGCCTTAGGAAAAATGTCAGTTTTAAAAGTTCCATAAGTTTTTTGCCACCTTGACTTAATAAATGGTTTTATCCAGAATCTGTACTGAAAATAATATTTAGTTTTT
>JAGHCO010000229.1 GCA_021160405.1 Candidatus Aerophobota bacterium | reverse complement strand
GCTCCAAACAGGGTAGATGTAACCGATGAATTTGTAAATTGGGCAATGCCATTAATTGGTGGGTCCCTCCCACAATTTGCTAAATTTGAGGATATCCTTGCCCCCTCGCTATGTAAAAAATATATACCATCAGCCTATAGATGAAGTGATGAGTGGAAGGATGAATATTTCCCCTCCTTGACGGGAGGGGATAAAGGGGAGAGTGAAGATAGTCATCACATATTACAGGTTACATATTAATTAAATGGAGGAATAAAAAATGGCTTTACCTCGACTTACAAAAGAACAGATAAAAGAGGATGCAGAACAACAGTTAAAGAATTTTAAGAGAACAAAGGATTTTTTAGTTGCCATTGATACAGATGGATGTGTTACTGACAATATGAATGGAAAACAGATGTTGATTTTTCATCCGCAGTTTATGGAATTCTACGGGCTTTGGGATATTGAATCCTTTTTTAGAGAAGTTGCCGAGTATTACAATCTTTTTTCTGTAGATAGAGGTTGCAACAGATTTATTGCTATACAACTTACTCTTAAGGCTCTTGCAGAAAGAAAAGATGTTCAAAAGGCTTTAGCTGAAAGGTGTGTAAAGCTTCCCGATACAAAACCATTAAATGATTATATATCTTTTGCACAAAAGAATAAGTTGGGATTGGGAAATCCAAGCCTGGAAAGATTTGTTAATGAAAATCCAACCTGTTTTCCTTTATACAAACTTCTTGGATGGAGTGAAGCAGTTAACAGAACATTTCCACACATATCGGCAAAAATTCCACCTTTTAGTGGCGTCAAAGAATCTTTAGATTTAATGGCTCAGCACGCTGATGTCATGGTTGTCTCCAAAACACCTTATGAAGACTTAGCAAATTATTGGGAAGCTCAAGGGATAGCTTCGTATGTTCATATTATAGCTGGACAGGAAATGGGTTCGAAAGCACATCACATTGAAGTAGCTAAAAAAGTAGGTAAATATGAGGATGATCATGTGCTAATGATTGGAGATGGTAAGGGGGATTTAAAGGCTGTAAAGAAAAACAATGGTCTTTTTTATCCAGTCTCGCCTGGGAGCGAACAAAAAGCCTGGAATGATTTTGCCGATGCATTTGAAATGTTTATTCAAGGAAAGTATAAAGGAGAATTTGAAGATGATCTTTTAGCTTCTTTTGATAAGGTGCTTCTCACAACACCGCCCTGGGAAAAGATAGGTTATGATCATATAAATGCTTACAGAGAAAAACAAGAGATAAGGAAAGCTCTGTATGACAAATTTAATCCAGATGGAAGATTACTTATTTTGTAAAATTAGCATCAATAATCACTGAGGGGTTTACACTTATCAGCTTCCTTTCTTCCCCTCCCCTCGCGGGAGGGGATTAAGGGGATGGGGAATCCCTTAAGGATACCCAAAGCTCTTTAGCAAAACTAAACTATTGCAATATAACAGAGGAGTTAATCCAATGAGGTCGTTCAGGTATTTTCTTCCAACAACTAATCTTATTTTTGGCAAGGGCACTCTAAAGTATATTGGGGTTGAAGCAAAAAAGTTAGGGAAAAAAGCTCTCCTGGTGACTGGTAAAAAAAGTATGGAAAAACTTGGCTTTTTAAAGAAAGCTGTTGAGTCTATGGAAAAAGAAGGCTTAGAAGTGGTTCATTATGGAGAAGTGGAGCCTAATCCCACTGTGGATATAGTTAATGAAGGTGCAGAAAAATCTATTGATAACCGTTGTGACGTTATTGTGGGATTGGGAGGAGGATCAGCTATAGATACGGCAAAAAATATTGCTGTTGTTAGCGGGCATTCTGAAGGTGAAAAGATATCCATTTGGGAATTTGCTGAAGTGCACGATGTACCTCGTCAGATAACCTCAAAAACCTTACCTGTTATAGCTATTACTTCTACCTCTGGTACCGGTAGTCATGTAAGTAGGTTTGCTGTAGTCACAAATCAACAAAAAAAACAAAAAATTGGGATACTAAGTCCTTTTATCTGTCCTAAGGTTTCCATCGTAGATGTTGATATATTGTCTTATATGTCTCCCTCTTTAACTGCTCAAACAGGGTTTGATACAATGACTCACGTTATGGAGAGCTTTGTCTCCAGATTAGCAAATCCCATTACAGATTTTTATTGTCTAAAAGCTATGGAGTTGGTTTTTAACTATTTGCCTCGGGCTTACAGTAATGGTGATGATACAGAGGCGAGAGAGTTTATGGCTCTTGCAGATACATATGGAGGGTGGGCCTTAAATACCTCAAGGATTGTGCTTCCTCATGCTTTAAGCCATCCGATAAGTGCTTTTTATCCTGAGATAGCTCATGGTGTAGCCTTAGCTGCCTTAACTCCTGAAATTATGCGATTTAACATTGAAAAAGGAAATGAAGAAACAGTAAGCAAATACTGTCAGATTGCTAAAGCAGGAGGGATAAAAGTAAATTCCTTTACTAAGGAAGAGGCTTTAAAAAGTGTAGAGGTAATTGAAGAGCTTTTAAAGAAGATAAAACTTAATGTTACTCTTAAGGGTCTTGGTGTAAAAAAAGATAAGATAGAAGGTATGACTGAAAGTGCTTTTACCGCAATGAAAGGGCCAATAGAAGCTAATCCCGTACCTGTAATTAGAGAGGATATCTTAAATTTGTACAGTAGGAGTATGTGAAAAGAAAAACTTTTTTCTTAGTGGTAGGGGAGGTAATCTCTATTACTTTCAAGGAATTTCTCAGCCATAATTTATTTACAAAATTTCCTCATATCTATCTCTAATCCTTAATCTTCCTCTTATACTGTTAATTAAATACCCTTCCAATCATCGAATTTTCAATGAAAAAATTCTTGACAGGGGGGTTGACAAAATTTTTATTTGGATATAATATATTATAAATGTAACTGGTCTTACCATATTACCATAATAAAAATAAAGAAGAGGTAAATATTGAGTAAACTCGTGTCATTGCGAGCGATAGCAAAGCAATCTCAGGCTTAGCCTGCATTTATACGTTAAAGGGTGCAGTTACTCGCAGTCAACGGCATAGAATGCCCTTCACTGAATATTTATTTTCATCAAAAGTGAGCAGAATAAGGAGAGAAACTTAATGTTTGAGAAGGTCCAAACCAGAAAAGTTTATATGGAAATAGTGGAGCAAATTCAAAATTTAATTAAGGAAGGAAAACTAAAGTCTGGAGATAAGCTTCCTCCAGAGCGTATTTTAGCTGAAAAATTAGGAGTATCTCGTCCTCCTTTAAGAGAAGCTATATCTGCCTTAGAAATATTGGGAATAATTGAGAGTAGAGGTGGTAAGGGAAACTTTATAAAGAATACATTTAACTCAACTTCTTATGCTCAACGACTCAAAGAGTTAGAAAAGGAAGAAAGTCCCTTTGAGCTTTTAGAGGCAAGAAAAGTAGTGGAAACAGAAATTGCTGGTCTTGCTGCTGAAAAGGCAAGCTCAGAGGATATAAAAGAGATAGAGGAGGCTCTTAATAGGATGAAAAATGCCCTTAATGATACTCCCCGAGCTATGGAATTTGATAGGCAGTTTCATGTTGCTATAGCTAAAGCAGCTCATAACTCTATTCTCTTTCAGATGATGAATTTCTTAGCCGATGGATTAAAGGAGAGTCTCTGGGTAAATATAAAGGAAAAGAGCTGGGCTCTCCCTGGTCATCCTCAAAAGTACCTTGAGGAGCACACAAATCTTCTTGAAGCTATTAAAAATGGAGATAAAAAGTTAGCTCGCAGAACAATGTACAGCCACTTAGCTGATGTAGAAGTAGACTTGCTGGAAGAATAAACTGGACTTTTTTGAATTAAAGGAGATAGAGTTGAATCTGGAACAAAAAATTGAAAAATTTATGAGAAAAGTAGGATTTGTGAAGGACAAAGATGTAAGAGAGCAACTGATTGATAGGATTAGTAAAGAAAAAGAAATAAAGGCAGAGATATCAGTAAATAAAATTGTTTCCCAGATTAAAAATGGTCAATTTAAACAGGCAAGTCTTGATGTAACATTATTAGCCAGGCCTCATTTATTCAACAATCTTCTTAATACCTTGCGGACAAATTTAAATAACCTTTTTTATACTTCTGATTTATCTTTCCAAAAGGATTTCTTCCTTTTCCTTGTTAATTTAACCATAAATCTTAAGTCTTTTTTACCTTATTGGAATCTGCAAAATGAGAATCTTTATTCACGAGATGTTCTAACGAAGAAACAAATTGACCACCAAATTAGTGAAAATCAAAGTTTGTTAAAAAAATGGGAAAGAGATAATTCAACCCTTCGTAAAGAAGTAATCTTCTATTTAAACAAAACAACAAAAGAGCGGCTTGAAAGCGAAGGTATTGATAGTGATAATTCGCAAATAGCTGCAGATAAAATAGTAGGTGATAGTATTGATCACTATTTAGATCAAATGTTTGACTTTATTGAAGGTAGTAATTTAAGAAAAATTGCTGAGATGAGAGATAATGGATCTACTTTAACTGAGGTAGGAAATGATTATGCAGCTCACCTGCAAGAGGCTATGTGGCTTGGAGCATCATTTGTAACCACTAATCCGCAACTGGTTTATTTAAATTTAGAAAGAAAATTAGATATTAGCGATGCTCGAATTGATGAACTAATCAAACAATTTTTTAATAATAATCAATCGATAAAAGCAACTGACATTAAAGAAGAAACCATTGAACAACTTACTGACATCTTTATTTCTGAAGTTGTTTTAAATAATGCTCGTTTGCTCAGAGATGTTTTTCTTCTAACCAATGGTAATATGGGGTATGTTTGTCTTCAGGTTAACCCAAGCAATCATGGAAATGTTGATAAGATGTTAGATCAAGCTCTTAGAATTTATTTGTATCTTTTTAGGCAATTGGGAGGTATTCCTAATGTAGTGTTTAAGCTACCTGGAACAAAAGCTGGTTTAGAAGTTGCAAAAATTCTAACACAAATTGGTATTGGAGTTACTATTACAGTGGATTTTGGGCTTTTCCAGCTTATTCCTTTTGCTAAAGTAGTTAATTCAGATAAAGCAATTGTTTCTCATTTAGTATTAATGAATGGACGATTAGCTTTTCCCGTGCGAGATGAATTACTTTCCTTAGGGATTCCGAATGCCAGAAAAGTAGCACAATACGCTGGGGTAGCTGTAGCAAAAAAAGCTTACAAACTTTTGTATTCTAAAGAAAATTTGGGATATGATCCGAGGCGAGTAAAACTTCTAATTGCCTCACTGAGAAATTATAATAATTTCTTCCCAGATATAACAGAACTGATAGGTGTTCCTATAATAACAGTTTTCCCAAACATTCGACACCAATTTGATAGTGAACCTCACATTTTAAGCTCTAAATCTGTACAAAATCCAATTGATGAATCTATTTTAAAATCACTTTGTAAAAGTGAGATATTTAAACAGGCATACTATCTACCTGGTGATTCAGATGTATTTAAGCCTAAATCTGTGCTTTCTTTAGAGAAAACTAACGAGGTACAAAACTGGCCTCCAGTAAAAGCTACATTAGATGGTTTTACTCATGCTCATGAAATGACAAAGAAGAAGCTTCAAGAAAAGATGGAAGGTATTATTAACTTTTGAAAGATGTTATATTAGGAGATATTATGAAAGCAGTAGTTAAATATGGTAATAAAGATGGAATGGTAGAAATAAGAGAAGTTCCCATTCCTAAGAT
>JAGHCO010000045.1 GCA_021160405.1 Candidatus Aerophobota bacterium | reverse complement strand
TTGGAATTCCATGCATAATTGCTTTAGGAATGCTCATTAGAGAATTTGGATTTAAGAAAGCGATAGTTTTAACAGTTACATCAATAGTTTATGCTCTTTTATTTTCTGGTTTAGCCTGGAGAGTAATACTTGTTTTTTGAATAATTGGAACACTTCAGCTACTAAGTCACCAAGGCACAAAGATAGTGATATGAATCTTAAACCTCTATCGGAAAGAAAAGAATTCATTGCTAAAAAATTAACCACTTAAGATACAGAATACGTTAAAAATTTTAAGACCGGGCTTACTTGGTGTCTTCGTGTCCTGGTGGCTGAACAGTAACAAATATTTATCAAAATAGAAAATATCATTATAAGTGCAAAGAATAGTCCTAATATCAGGAAAATACTTCCTCTAAGTTAATTCTAAATCCCTCTATTGCCCTCACCTGTAAAGTGTCATGTTTCAAAAATGCTCCTTTCAGTTTATAATTTCCTCCCTCAAGGAGATATACCTCAACTTTCTCATCCTCAGGATAAACTATCCAGTATTCCCTGACTCCAAAGCGCTCATAAAGGTCTTTCTTTAATTTAATATCTATCTTAATGGTTGAGGATGAAACTATCTCTATAACCCAATCGGGTGCACCAAATATACCCTTCTCTTTTACTATGGCTAATCTATTCTTAGCGATGAAAACTATATCCGGTTGAACCACATTTACCGAGCTAAGAACTACATCTATAGGAGCATCGTATACTTCACCTAAATTGTGATTTCTCACAAAGCTCCAGATAATAAACTCCAAATTTCTGGAAATATTCTGATGTCGTGTTGATGGTGCAGGAACCATAAATAGCTTACCTCCTATCACTTGATAAATTTTTTGATCGTTCGGAAGTTCTCGGTAATCTTCATAAGTCCATATCTCCTGATTTACATCAATAGTAGAACCTTTCATTTCTTCACCTCCTTGTTTTAGCACTTATTTCATAACGAATTAATAATTACAGCATTTTCATTATAAGCCACAAATTAAATAAGTCAATTCAATTTAGTTGACAAAAGAAAAAAATAACTGATAATATAACAGCATAGCATTGAAATTTATTTTGCACGGAATAATGTAAAGATGAAGAAAAATTTATCCTTAGCTAAAAGGGCAGGATTAGTTAGCTCTTCCTTAACCTTAGCTATAACTGCTAAAGTTAAGGAAATGAGACAAAGGGGTGTAGATGTAATTGGATTTGGCGCAGGAGAGCCAGATTTTGATACTCCTTCCCACATCAAGGAAGAGGCTAAAAGAGCAATGGATGATGGATTTACTAAATATACACCTTCTTCAGGGATTAAAGAGTTAAAAGAGGCAATTTCTAAAAAGTTCAGGGAAGATAATAGATTAAATTACAGTTTATCTCAGATAATTGTTTCCTGTGGGGCAAAACAATGCCTGTATAATGCAATTCAAGTTATATGTGAGGAAGGCGATGAGGTGATTTTACCCTCCCCTTACTGGGTTAGTTACCCCGAACAGATAAAATTATCAGGGGCAGTGCCAAGGATACTCAAAACCAGAGGGGAAGATGGATTTAAAATTAATCCCCAAACCCTTTCAAACCGCATCACTCCTAAAACTAAACTGTTAATTTTAAACAGCCCAAATAATCCCACAGGAGCTGTTTACTCTAAGGATGAGCTAAAAGCTATAGCTGAGATTGCTATAAAAAACAACATTTATATCATCTCTGATGAGATTTACGAAAAGACAATCTATGAGGCTAAACATACAAGTATAGCTTCTTTGAATTCAAAAATTAAGGATTTAACCATAGTGATAAATGGAGTATCTAAAACCTACTCTATGACTGGGTGGAGAATAGGCTATGCTGCCGGAAAAGAAGAAATCATAAAAGCTATGTCTAACCTTCAGAGCCATTCTACCTCTAACCCTACCTCTTTTGCTCAAAAAGGGGCACTGGCAGCTATTTCTGGACCTCAGGATTCAGTAATTAAGATGAGGACTGAATTTAAAAAAAGAAGAGATTATATGCTAAAAAAATTAAATCAAATTCCTGGGATATCCTGCACAGAACCCCGGGGAGCATTTTATTTATTTCCCAATATATCAAAACTTATAGGTAGATCTTTTAATGGAAAGAAGATAAAAAATTCTTTGGATCTAACAGATTTCCTGCTGAGAGAGGCAAGGGTAGCTGTTGTGCCCGGGGTTGCCTTTGGAGCAGATAACTATATTCGGCTATCCTATGCTACATCTATGGATAATATTATTAAGGGCATTGAGCGATTAAAAAAGGCAGTAAGCAAACTCTTTTAACAAAGAGGATCTCAAATGAAAGAGAGTGTTTTATTAACTACAGAATTTCCCGACATTAAATTATTCAAAAGGGGTAAGGTTCGCGATCTTTACGATCTTGAAGATAAGCTTTTAATAGTAGCTACTGATAGAATCTCTGCCTTTGATGTTGTTCTTCCCAATGGAATTCCTTACAAGGGAAAAGTTTTAACTGCTCTTTCTAAGTTCTGGTTTAACTTTACCAAGAACATTGTTCCCAATCACCTAATTAGTACTAAAATAGAGAGTTTCCCACTAAAGTTAAAAAAATATGAAAGAGTGTTAAAAGAAAGAGCAATGCTGGTAAAAAAGACAAAGCCTATAAGGGTTGAGTGTGTTGTTAGGGGATATTTGGCTGGGTCAGCCTGGAAAGAGTATAGAGAAAAAGGGTCTGTATGTGGGATCAATTTACCTACAGGACTTAGGGAATCAGAAAGACTTTCTCAACCAATTTTTTCCCCGGCTACCAAAGCTACATCAGGGCACGATATAAATATCACTCAAAATCAGCTACAGGAAATGGTAGGTAAAGAAGTAGCTGAAGAGCTAAAAATAAAGAGTCTTACTTTATACAAAGCTGCCAGAGAATATGCAGAATCAAAGGGGATAATAATTGCTGATACCAAGTTTGAATTTGGAGTGGACAAAGATAAAATTATCCTCATTGATGAGATTCTAACTCCTGATTCCTCTCGATTTTGGCCTAAAGAGAACTACCAGATAGGAAAAGCACAAGAGAGCTTTGACAAACAATACCTCAGGGACTATCTGGAAAAATTAAATTGGGATAAGACTTTCCCAGCTCCATCTCTTCCCGAAAAAGTGATAAAAAAAGTTAGCGAAAAGTATCTGGAAGCTTATAAAAAGATTGTAGGTAAATCCGTTGGAAAGTTTAGAGGCAAGTTACACTTATAAGTTTCTGAACTTCAAGAAGAGGAATTAAAGAAATGGTTCCCAAATTGTAACGCCTTCCCGCTCAGAGGAAAAAGCATAAGTATCATTTGGCTCAATATTATATATTAAGCACCAATAATTTACCACTCTTTTACTCAACGATCTGCTTTTCTTGAGAACAGAAACTATTTTCTCTCGTCCAAGTTTTTTCTCCAATTTCCTTATTAAATCTTCTGGACCATATTGAATAGCTCTTTCTATAAAAATAGATTCACTAACTTCTTCCCTATCCCATAGAATCTTTTTAGCATTTTTATTTAAGTATAGTTTTCTCATTTAATTAGCTTTACCTAAGACAAAATTTCTCATAAAATTTTTTATATCATCCCACTTCTTCTTAGTAAGCCTCTCAAATTTATCCATCTTATTAT
>JAGHCO010000122.1 GCA_021160405.1 Candidatus Aerophobota bacterium | reverse complement strand
TACTCCAAGAGCCTTTTTCCAGTATTTTCTAAAATCTGCTGCCAAAATAGGAGATATTACAAGAGCTATGCTCTGAAGACCTGTACATGCAAAAGTAAACTTATAGCTATATTCCCACGAGTTTATAACAGTATACTCAAAATTTATGTTTGCAACCAAATTTTTTGAGAGGAGGTAAGCAAAATATGCAGTAGCATTGGTAAGCGTACCAATAAAGCTATCAAATAACTTTGCTGGAAAGTATATCAACACAGCTATGGAAATGGTATTAACTATGAACCTTCTCTCTAGCATCCTTGGATTTTTGTAAAGTAAATAGGACACAAATAGTATCATAAGAATCAACAAAATTACGTTAACAAAATCCTTTTCCAAGAGTTCATAGTAAATTGCAAATGTTGCCCATAAAATAAGAGAAAAATAAGAAATTAGCCCGAATAGGCGTTTGTATTTTATATTCCATGTATTCTTTTTAAAAAATTGAAATAACGGAAAAAGGAGTGGCAAAATATCGGCAAATGTCATGATTACTCCTTACGCTCCTTCTCCTTTGTTACTTTTGAAAGTAATCCTTTAAGTTCTTCCTTTATCTTGGCCTCCTCTTCAGCTGCCGTTGCACCTCTCTCCTTTATCTTTGCTTCAAGTTCTTCTGGTTTTGGTATTTTTCCTAAGGCTTCGTCTATCTTACCTATGTGCTTCTCCAGTTCTTCTAAGGTCATTTCCTTAACTGCAGGGACTTCTTTGGCCTTGGAGACATAACCAGCAATGTTGTGGATTAATGAACTAATCTCAAATGGTAACACTATCTTTGTTGACGGTGTGGATCCTAGCTTAACAAGCGTATCTAACGTCCTTATGGAGATTGCTTTCCTATCTAATGTTGCGGCTCCCATAGCAAGAAGCCTAAGCGCTTGGGCTTCACCCTGTGCTTCAAGAATGCGTGCTAATCTCTTACCCTCAGCCTCTAATATGAATGCTTGTCTAAGACCTTCTGCTTGAAGAATACGGGCTGTCTTTTCTCCTTCAGCTACTAGAATCTTAGAACGACGCTCTCCATCGGCTCTAAGGATTGCGGCTCTTCTAGCTCTCTCTGCAGCAGTCTGTTCTTCCATCGCCTTTTTAACTGTTGGAGCAGGCTCTACTTCGCGTATTTCTACTGCTTCTACTCTTACGCCCCACTTATCAGTGGCTTCGTCTAGGATGTCTCTCAACTTGGTGTTGATGGCCTCTCTGTTGTATAAAATTTCGTCAAGCTCCATATCTCCTATGACGGATCTTAGAGTAGTCTGAGCAAGAGCTACTGTAGCAAGCTTGTAGTTTGCAACTTCGAAATATGATTTCTCAGGATCAACGACCCTTATGTAAATAATGGCATCAACAGTTACTGGTGAGTTGTCTTTAGTAATGACTTCTTGGCGAGGAACGTCTAAAACTTGAGTTCTAAGATCTATCTTTATAACTTCAGAAACTAAGGGATAAACCCAGTTTAAACCTGGATTCAATTTTCCCTTATACCTACCCAAGACAATCCAAAGTCCTTGCTCGTAAGGCTGTATTATACGTATTCCGCTTGCCACAAGGGCAACAACTACTAGTATTATGAATATAGCAAATACCAAAGAGCTTATAACTGGCAAACAACACACCCCCAAAGGTGTTTAGAAGAGACTTTTTATCCCTTCACTTTATTCTTGAGTGCAAATTTTTATTTATTTAATTTTTTCCACGTGTAAATGTACACCTTCTACCTTCGTAACGCGAACGCGACTTCCCTCTTCTATTTCCTCATCCGCAGTTGCACTCCATATCTCAGATCCTACCTTAACTTTTCCGGAATACGATTCAGGAACTACCCTTTTTATGACGATGCCTTCTTTCCCTAACAACGCATCTGAGCTCATTGTAACAGGCGCCTTTGTTGGTTTAGCAATAGCCCTATACACGTAAATCGTAATACCCATCGCACCTAACGCAACCACAACGGCTATTATTGGAGCCCAAACAGTGGAAAGAATTTCTGGGAATAATAATCCTATTGCTCCAATAATTAGTAATGCCGTCCCAGGTACTGCAATAAAAAACCCTGGAATAGTCATTTCAGCAACAATTAGAAGAATTCCAATAATGATCATTGCCCAATATATCAAAGACGTGCCTTCAATTGTCATATTACACCCCTCTGATTGTTGTTAGAATGGAATACTTAAGCTAAAAATTTTCGACTACTTTAAATAATTTCATATCAGATTGTTTTAAAGTTTGTTATGCTATAATCAAGAGCTTTGTTTAAAAAAGTCCTTTATGGGTATTTTACAAATGTCCCGGAAGATGGCTATTAGATTTAGTTTTATACCTTCACTCTTTTAATTACTATCATTAAGGAAACATGCCTAACAAAGTATATACTATAGGGTGATCTCATTGGATCTTATTGCTGGCATCGATGAAGCCGGAAGAGGTCCTGTTGTGGGTCCTATGGTTATTGTAGGAGTCGAGGTTTTTCCAGAAGTTCTATCTCAAATAAACGTCAAAGACTCAAAAACATACTCTAGGAAGGCTAGAGATAAAACAGCTCTATTGCTGTTATCATCCGTTGAAAAAGTGCATATAAGGGTAGTCTACCCTGAAACTATCGATGAATATGTCAAAAATCGAGGATTAAATAAGTTAGAGT
>JAGHCO010000215.1 GCA_021160405.1 Candidatus Aerophobota bacterium | reverse complement strand
ATTTTAAACCAGTATTTTTTTCCAAAAGATATTAAGGCGATGGGTATCTCGCCTATAGCCACATTCAGTATTCTTCCATGCGCAATCTCTTTCTCAGTTATCTTAAATTCCTTTTCTCTCTTACTGATTATGTCTTTAAGCAATACGCCATTTATCATCTCTGTATTTATTAACTCCATCAGTTTATTCTGCAACATTTCTGGTTCACCTTTTAGTTCCTCTATGAGTTTCCTTAGATCAATTTCCTCGCTCATATACACATTCCCATAAACTCTATCCTCAAAGTTTTCTGTCAGCTTCTCTTCTTCTTTCAATAGTTTGATTTCTTGGATGAGAACATCTCTTATCTTACTTAATTTTTCTTCCACTTTTTCTATAACAGTCGAGAATGCCTGAATAAGTTCTTTTGGTGGCAAGATGGTATAAAATAAAATTTCTTTTTCTCTTCCCGAACGCCATAATCTTCCAACTCTCTGCATTAATGTTGAGGGTGTCCAGGGTATATCATAATTTACCAACTCGTCCACGAATTCAAGATTTACACCTTCGCTTAACGCATCTGTAGAAAGCATCACTCCAAATCCAGGTTCTTCACAAAAGTTATCTATTATACCGCTCTTCCCCTTTGTCTTGCCTGTAACCTTGAATATTTTGGATTCATCAATTCCGTTCTTACTCAGGAACTTCTCTAACCATTCTATGGTATCCACATACATTGAATAGACTATAATTTTCTTACTCTCTTTTTCCTTCTTTTTAAGATAATCAAGTATCAATTCATCTTTGGATTTATAACTCGTGATGATATTTTCTATTTTTTCGCTAAGAAGGGAGTTTATACGATCTATATCATCTCTTATTCCCTTTTTCACCTCTCTAAATTTATCAGGATCTGCCGTTATCTCTCCAACTCTCAGCGCGATATGATCAATGGTCTCTTTTGCTTCTTCATCCTTTTCGTAGATGCCTAACGCAGCTAATTTTTCTGCTTCTCTTCCTTCATCACCTTGGATTTCACCTATCTTTTTTGCATAAAGCAATTTTGCAATTTCCGTGACATCAGTTTCAGTTTCAAGAAGATTTAATGCGTATTCCATGGTATCCTTCATTCTGGATAAAGTTTTCAAAAATGCAAAAACAGAGCTCTCAAGCCTTTTGGCAAGCAAAATTTTCATTATGCCCTGAAGGGTTATCATCTCCGCTTCCATATCAATTTTTGTTTTTCCACTTCTTATACTCATTTTCTTTATGAAAAGCAGGGTAGATGGTGCAAGTTCTAAATATGATAAATTAAGGTTTTCTATCAACTCTATCAGTTCTTTCTCTTCTTCTGTGTATTCGTAACTCATATTTTTCAGTTTAGGTCTCGGAACACTCTTTTTCCAGTATTTTTTTTCTATATAAGCTCTGCTTCTCATTACAATTGCACTTCTCAAAAATTTTCTTATTTCTTCAAGAACCTCTCTCTCTTCCTTCTCTAATTTATCTCTTTCATCTTTTTCCAAATCGTCCTTTTTTAGAGCATTTATTATTTCATGGTATCTTTCAAATTTTCTTATTATATCCTTCTCAAGCTCTAGTCTTGCAAGGACATCGAAATCTCCGGTATCTCCTTGAGTATAGATGCTCATGAGTGCAAGAATCTCAGCCACATCATTTATTATTGGTGTAGCAGTTAAGAGAATGGTAGGAGGATTACTGCCCTTACCTTCTCTATGATACTTTATTATGTCATTGAGCACTTTCCTCTTTTTCGCATCAATATTCTTAAAATGATGCACTTCATCTATCACGATGACATCATAATCTGCTAGTTTTTTCTTTGCCAACTCATCTTTGCTTAAACGTGATAAGCCATAAGAACTCGCAAGAGTAATCATGAATTCTCCATTTTTGTCTTTGCATTTAAGAACAGTCGACTGAGATATTTCTTCAATGCTGCCTACTCTTTCCGGTTCTCTGAAGAAATCTCTTATGTATTTTTCCCAATGACTCGCCGAGTCATCCGTGCCTTTGATTAAATGAGGCGGTGCTATAAACAATACTTTTTTAATATTCCTTCTAGAACGAAGCAATGCGATTATACCCAACGCCTGAAAAGATTTACCAGTTCCTACAGGATCAGCAAGAATCACACCCCCATATTTATCTAGTATCTGATACCCCCAAAGAACTGCTTCCTCGTTATGCTTCTTTATGGGCAACTCTCCAGTGGGCTTATCTATTATTTTTCTTACCTCTTCTATGTCATAAACTCCACCTAAAAGATGCCAAAATAAGAATAGATAGGCATCAAGTAAATTCCATCCAAAAGAATCTATATCTATGAATTCTCCACTTTTTATGGCTTCTCTTCTTGCGCCTTCGTTTATAATAACATTAAGGAGTATCTCCGGCTTCAGGACCTTCCCTCTATCCCAATTTCTTTTATACCACTCCAACAATTTCTTAATATTTTCAGAAGAATCAAAAAATGTATTTAGTTCTCCAGGTCTAGTTAATCCTCTATCAGTTATATTGCTGGATCCTAAAATGGCCCTCCCATCCAAATTTATTCCATTTTCTTCATTTCTGGTTAAAAGGTAAAGTTTAGCATGAAGCTCTTCTAACCATTTTATCTTAAGCCTTTTAGATTCTACAAGGCTTTGTAGTATAGGGTCCTCTATAATCTCTTTTATAGTTTCATCACTTAGTTTTTTAGATAGCTTAGATAATACGATTTCAACATCTTTTTCATCGAGTGTAGTCGCCATTGCAGATGCCATTTTGAAATCT
>JAGHCO010000038.1 GCA_021160405.1 Candidatus Aerophobota bacterium | reverse complement strand
TTTTAAATATTGGAAGATACAAAAATGAATCGGCGGGTAGTAGTTACTGGAATGGGAGTAGTTTCTCCCATTGGTATAGGGTTAAAAGAGTTTGAGAAAGGTTTATTTGCTGGAAAAAATGGGGTGAGAAGAATAACTCATTTTGACCCTTCCTCTTATCGATCCCAAATGGCAGGGGAAGTGAATAACTTAGATTTTGGAAATTACTTCTCTACCAAAGAAATAAGACGAATGGATAGGTTTACTCAGTTGGGGATGATAGCTGTGGATGAAGCAATAAGAGAAGCTGGTCTGGATAGCCAAGATACCAAAAAAAAACAAGAAAAAGTGGGAGTTCTGATAGGCTCAGGAGTGGGAGGGTTATCTACCATTGAAAGAGAACAAACTACTTTGTTAGAAAAAGGGCCCCAGCGAGTAAGTCCTTTTTTAGTGCCTATGCTAATCACCAATATTCTCTCGGCGCAGGTTGCTATTAAATACAATTTTTCAGGACCAAATTTTTCTATTTCTACAGCTTGTGCCACAGGAAATCACTCTATTGGAGAAGCTTTTAAGATCATCCAGCGAGGAGAGGCCGATGTTATGATAGCTGGGGGAGCGGAGGGAGCTATTACTCCCTTGGGCTTAGCTGGATTTTGCTCTATGAGAGCACTTTCTACCCGAAATGATGAACCAAAAAAAGCTTCTCGCCCTTTTGATAAAGAAAGAGACGGTTTTGTTATAGGTGAAGGAGCAGGAGTTGTGGTTTTAGAAGAGTTAGAACGAGCCAAAAAAAGGGGAGCTTCTATTTGGGTAGAGATAATTGGTTTTGGTATGAGTGAAGATGCTTATCACATTACTCAACCAGTGCCAGATGGAAAAGGGATTAAATTAGCTATGGAGGAGGCTCTAAAGGATGCTGAACTTAATCCTGATCAGGTGGACTACATAAATGCTCACGGAACCTCTACTCCTTTAAATGACAAAGTAGAAACCAAAGCCATTAAAGAGCTCTTTGGCAGCTATGCTTATAAAATACCGGTTAGTTCTACTAAATCTATGACTGGTCACCTGCTAGGAGCTACGGGAGGAGTAGAAATGATCGCCTGTGTTCTATCTATTCAACGGGGGATTGTGCCCCCTACTATAAACTATGAAGTTCCCGATCCGGAATGTGACTTAGATTATGTGCCTAACCATGCACGTGAGGTAAATATAGGGGTGGCTTTATCTAATTCTATGGGTTTTGGGGGTCATAACGCTGTTTTAGTAGTGAAAAAAATTTAAAAATGATTACTCAGGAACGATTAAAAAGTTTAAAAGAGTTAGAGAAAAAATTAGGTGTTCATTTGCAAAATATTGATCTTTTAAATCAAGCTCTAACTCATTCCTCCTATGCTAAATCCTCAAATAAGGAAAATGTCCCAGATAATGAAAGGCTGGAATTCTTGGGAGATGCTGTTTTGGAGCTAATAATAACTAAATATCTTTTCAGAAAGTATCCTCATTTTAATGAAGGAGAATTATCCAAACTTCGAAGTAAAATTGTCTCTAAGGAAAATCTGTCTCATCAAGCTCGTCGGATAGGAATAGGGGAATATCTTTTGGTAGGTAAAGATCAAGAAGAGATTAAGTCTCAGGATGCCCCTTTAGCCGATGCCTGTGAAGCTGTTATTGGGGCCATTTATTTAGATAAAGGATTAGAAGTTACTGATGAATTTATCTTTAATTTGCTCGCTGATGAGAAAGAAAAACTAAAAAAAATGTGGGACTTTAAGTCTCTTCTTCAAGAGTATAGTCAGTCAGTGCATAAAGTTATTCCCAAGTATAAGGTGGTTCAAGAGATAGGTCCTGACCATAAGAAGAAGTTTAGGGTGAAAGTGAAAATAGGAAAAATAGTTTTGGGTGAGGGATGGGGTATCAGTAAGAAGAAAGCAGAAAAAATGGCTGCTCAGAATGCCTGGAAGAAAATAAAATTAAAGGGAAAAAAGAATGAAGTCCCTGATTGTTAGCCCCTCCGGGGTTAGGGGAATTGTAGGTGAGGATCTGGTTCCCGAAGTTGTGATGAGATTTGCCCGGGCCTTTGGAAAATTAATGGATAAGGGAAAGATAGTGGTAGGTTCGGATACCAGAACTTCAAATGAGATGTTTAAATACGCTGCTTTCAGTGGCCTTCTCTCTATGGGATGTAAAGTAGTAGACCTTGATATTTGCCCTACCCCTTCTATTCAGCTCATGGTAAAACAGCTAAGAGCTCAAGGGGGAATTGTTATTACTGGGAGTCATAATCCTGTAGAATGGAATGCTTTAAAGTTTATCCGTTCCGATGGTATCTTTCTCTACCCTGAGGAGGGTAAAAAGCTTCTTAAGATTTATGAGAATTCTATACCACAGGTAGGTTGGGATAAAATAGGAACCATCTTTAGAGATGATTCCGCTATCGACAATCATCTAAGAAAAATTTTAGAGGTGGTAGATAAGGAGAAAATAAGAAAGAAAAAATTTAAAGTTGTCCTGGATGCCTGTAACGGAGCAGGAGCTTTAATCAGTCCTCTTCTTCTCAATGAACTGGGTTGCAAAGTGATAAAGATAAATTGCACTCCTAATGGAATTTTTCCACATCCTCCTGAACCTATTCCCTCTAATTTAGGACAACTTTGCACAGTAGTTAAAAGTGAGGGAGCAGATGTTGGATTTGCTCATGATGCTGATGCGGATCGCTTAGCTATTGTCTCCGAAAAGGGGGAAGCCCTACCTGAGGATTATACTCTTCTCTTAGCAACCAGATTCATCCTTAAAAAGAGTAAAGGATTGGTAGTAACTAATGTCTGTGCAACTCAGGCTTTAGATGAGGTAGCTCAGGAATTTGGCTGTGAGGTTATTCGCACTAAAGTAGGTGATGTATGGGTATCGCGGCTTATGAGAGAAAAAGGAGCAGTAATAGGAGGGGAGGGAAATGGAGGAGTAATTATTCCACAAATTAACTATGCTCGAGATGGAATAGCTGCAATAGCTTTACTGTTAGAGTATTTAGCTCAAGAAAATAAGCCAGTTTCACAATTAGCAGATAACCTTCCTCAATACTTTATGGTGAAAAAAAAGCTAAAGGCTTCTCTTGCTTCTTTCACTAAGGTTGAGCAAAGATTTAAGAAGAAATTTGGAAAAGAAAAATTAAGCTTTTTAGATGGGATTAAGGTAATGAAAAAAGAAGGTTGGGTTCATATAAGGATGTCGGGGACTGAGCCCATAATCAGGGTAATTGCTGAGGCTAAGAGCGAACTTGAGGCAGAAAAACTTGCCCAATGGGCAATAGAAAGAATAAGAGAGTAGCACCGAGCGAGACGTATCTTGGAAATAGTATTTTGGGCCACATTCTTAAGTTGGGTAGTATTTGAATGGACATCAGCGAGAAAAGCAAATATAAGACAATCAAAAGAAAAATTTAGCTACAAGGAGATTTATTCAGGACTGTTAATAATTGTTGGAATTTTTATGTTCCTTTTCTCAATACTTTGGGAGACAGTTTTAAATCACAGTAAATTTACAGAAACAATTTCTTTAAGTTACACTTTTATAATAGGGACTGGGATGGTGTGGACGGGTATATGTATAAGATTCTTAGCTATAAAGAAATTGGGGAAACTTTTCACAACAGATGTCACTATCCATAATAATCACAGACTGATTAAAGATGGCATCTACAAATACTTCCGTCATCCTTCTTATCTCGGACTATTACTATCCTGCTTTGGTTTAGTAATAATGATCCTGCGTATCTTTCCCCTTTTAGTTTTCCTTTTTTTAATAGTAATTTATGCAT
>JAGHCO010000018.1 GCA_021160405.1 Candidatus Aerophobota bacterium | reverse complement strand
TGAGGCAATGAACCTGCTTATAAAGAATATAGAGAAAGAATATAGAGAAAAGGGGGTCTTAAAGAGTAAAATTATACTACCTACTGAATTGGTGATTCGAGAATCAACAAGATCACAGGTAAGGTAATTTATTATTTATAACATTGTTAAAAATAAAAGCTGGAAAGATACAAAGAAGAAAATTAAGTTTTTTTAAGAAATAAGAAGGTAATAATGAAAGCATTAGTAATGTATGGGAAAAAAGCGGGAATGGTGGAAGTGAGAGATGTACCAAAACCTATGGTTAAGGAAGATGAAATTCTAATTCAGGTGAAAGCAGCTGGTGTATGTGGTACAGATGTTGATTTTTGGTTAGGGAAAAATTCTCATCTTTTAAATCCTCCTGTAATACTTGGACATGAATTTTGTGGGGTAATAGTTGAAGTAGGAGATAAAGTGAAGGAGTGGAAACCCGGGGATAGGGTGGTGAGCGACAATACTGGTTATGTTTGTGGAAAATGTAGATTTTGTCTTACAGGAAAATATGTATTATGCGAGAAAAGAAAGGGGATAGGTTATGGAATGGATGGAGGATTTGCGGATTATGTTAAAATACCTGGGGAAATTTTACAGCGATTTTCTGGATGTTTAATGAGACTTCCAGAAAATCTGAGTTTTGAAGAAGGTGCCATACTTGAGCCAGCTTGCAATGCATATAGAGCTGTCTTTCAAGATATTTCTATTAATCCAGGAGAAGCAGTGGTTATTTTTGGTCCTGGTCCTATAGGGCTGTTTTGTCTTCAAATGGCAAAGATAGGTGGGGCGAGCAAGGTTATAATAATAGGAACTCAAGGAGATGAGACAAGATTATCTTTGGCCCAAAAGTTAGGAGCTACTACTATCAATGCTGCAAAAGAAAAGGTAATAGAACGAGTCATAGAAGTCAATAATGGTGAAAAAGTAGACATTGTTATAGATGCAGCAGGACCTCCTATAGTTATGAAGCAGGCATTAGAGATAATTAGAAAGGAGGGACACATTGTAAAAATTGGGTGGAGTGCTGATCCCTTAAATATTAGTTTAGATTCTTTAATAGCTAATTCAATTACTCGCAAAGGAAACTGGGGTTATGACTATATCTCCTGGAAAAATGTTTTGAATTTAGTTCGTGAGAATAAAATAGATTTTAACTCTATTATTACCGATATTTTACCTCTTTCCAAATGGAAAGAAGCCTTTATGAAAATTCGAGATAAAGAAAGTGTAAAAATTGTGTTAAAACCTGATTAAAAGAGAGTAGGGAAATGATCCGTAAATTCCACAATGAAGTGGCTATTGTGACAGGAGGTTCAAGAGGAATCGGAGCTGCTATTTGTGAGAAATTAGCTCAGGGAGGTATACAAGTAGTTATAAACTATGTAAAAAATGCAAAAGCTGCTCAAGCTGTGGTTGAGAAAATAAGGGAGAAAGGAGGTAATGCGTTTAGTTTTTGCTGTGATGTTTCTGATTTTTCACAAGTAGAGCGTATGATGCAAGAAACCTCGAAGAGGTTTGGTAGAATAGATATACTGATTAATAATGCTGGAATATTTCCCCAAGCATTTGTGGAAGAAGTTACCCCTGAGGAATGGAAAAAAGCTATTGAGATAAATTTAATAGGGACTTTTAATTGTTCAAAAGCAGTTATTCCATACTTAAAAAAACAAGGTAAAGGGAAAATCATTAATTGTTCTACTATTTCAGCTAATCTTCCCGATGTAGGAATAAGTGCTTATGCAGCTTCTAAAGCGGCTATAAATAATTTCACCAAAATTCTTGCAGCAGAACTGGCTCCTTATAATATTACAGTTAACGCTTATGCTCCAGGTATTATTGAAACAGATATGACCAGAGACATGATAGTAAATAGAGGAGATAAACAATTAAAACAAATTCCTCTAAAGAGATTTGGAAAGCCCGAGGAAGTTGCAAACTTGGTAGCTTTTCTTGTCTCCAGCGAAGCTGATTACATTACAGGCGCGATAATTCCCATAGATGGAGGTATGTTAATTGTCCAAAATCCATGGAGAGCAAAGGAGATTATAGATGGATGTAGAGGCTAAATCTAAAAATGAATCAAAGAATACCTCCAGGTACGAAGTGTTGTTAGAAATGAAAAATATATCTAAAAATTTTGGTGCTGTGAAGGCACTCAAGAGAGTAGATTTTAACCTTTATTATAACGAAGTTGTTGGATTAGTTGGAGACAATGGTGCAGGAAAATCCACACTTATAAAAATTATAACCGGGGCGTTGACACCTGATGAGGGTGAGATTTATTTTGAAGGAAAGAGGATCAATATAAGTTCTCCAGAAGAATCACGAGAATTAGGAATCGGGGTAATGTACCAGGATTTAGCTTTAGTTGATTCAATGGATATAGTAAGTAATGTTTTTCTTGGCAAACCTTTAACCATTAATATTTTTGGAGGGATGATTAAGCTTTTAGATAGAAAAAAGATGCAAAGTGAGTGTTGGAGAATTTTGCAAGAGTTGGATATAAACTTTGACTCTCTTCGAAGGAAAACCAAAACACTTTCAGGAGGGCAAAGAAAGGCAGTAGCTATTGGAAGAGCACTTTATTGGAAAGCAAAACTCGTAATTATGGATGAACCTACAGCTGCTCTTGGAGTAAAAGAGACTCGTAAAGTGCTCGGTCTTATCAAAAGTTTAAAAGAAAAGGGAATATCGGTTATATTTATAAGTCATAATCTTCAAGAGATATTCTCTACTGTAGATAGAATTGTAGTATTAAGAAGAGGAGAGTTGGGTGGAATTAGAAAAACAAGTGAAACCAATCCTGATGAAATTATTAAATTAATGGTGGGTTAAATAAGTCACAGTATAGTTCTCTCGGAAAAGAAAGTAGAAAGTAGGAAAGTAACAGGAAAATAGCCACAAAGTTCACCGAATTAGATTAAAAAATAGCTCTTTCTGATAGTGTCAAGTATTTTGTGTTTGGACATATCTCTGATCCAGGTGATAAAGTTTAATAAAAACATTCTAAAAGAGGAAGGGAACCGTTATTCCCTTGAAGGTAAGTTCTTTCTTTACGAACTCCTGGTATTCTTTGTGTGTCCTTGCCGCTGGTAAGGACATTTTTAGCCTCCTTTGGCTTGTTAGTTGGCCTCCAATATGGGTTTTTTGCCATTTATACACCAAAGACTACTATGTTCTTGTCAAGAGACAAAGTTGACAAAGAACTGGGCAAAGCACCATTGAATCTTTAATTAACTGCTCTTTGAGTTAAAAGTATCATCATAAGGCCGGTTGCTCTTTAACATACTGTAAACTAAACGAACAAGTTTACGGGCAACTGCTATGACTGCTACCTTCTTTGGTTT
>JAGHCO010000244.1 GCA_021160405.1 Candidatus Aerophobota bacterium | reverse complement strand
GCTTTTATATCTTATGGATTAATCCTTATGATTATTCTTTTGATAAGAAAACGTAAAGGTTTACATTCTCAGTCTTCCAAGAGATCAGGAAAGGGGTAGTTCTTTTTGTCGGGAAGAAGGGGGGAGCTCTCCCATATATTTGTAAAGTAGATGTGTAGCTGTTCTCCCTTTAAGCGTTATATTGATAAAGCCCAGCCTAACAAGGTAAGGCTCGTAAACTTCCTCTATGGTATCTGGTTCTTCATTAACAGCCATAGCCAAGGTTTTTAATCCTACAGGCCCTCCCCCAAACTTATAGAGAATAGCCCGGAGTATTTCTCTATCCATAGTATCAAGGCCCTTATCGTCTACTTCCAGCATAGACAGAGCCTCACTGGCAATATCTTTAGTTATAACTCCCTCTCCTTTTACCTGAGCATAATCTCTTATTCGGCGAAGCAATCTGTTTGCAATTCGGGGAGTTCCTCGGGACCTTTCTCCTATTTCTCTGCCTGCTTCTCCATCAATTTTTATTTTCAGGAGTTTTGCTGAGCGAAGAACTATTTGATAAAGTTCCTCACTCTCGTAAAAATCAAGTCTGCTAACCACTCCAAATCGGTTGCGTAAGGGAGAGGTAAGAAGTCCTGCTCGGGTAGTAGCACCTATCAGAGTAAAACGAGACAGAGGAAGTTTTACGGATCTGGTGCTGGCTCCTTTCCCCAAAATTATATCTACTTTAAAATCTTCCATAGCTGAGTAGAGAACTTCCTCTACTTGAGGATGCAAGCGATGAATTTCATCTATAAATAAAATATCCCCATTTTTAAGCTCCGCATTGGTGAGAATTTTAGCTAAATCACCGGGACGCTCAATAGCTGAACCACTGGTAGAGTGAATTTTTCCTTCCATTTCTCGGGCAATAATATGAGCTAAGGTGGTTTTTCCCAATCCTGGTGGTCCGCAAAGAAGAGTATGATCCAGAGAGTCTCCCCGCTGGCGAGCAGCTTGGATAAAGATACTTAAATTATTTTTAATTTTTTCTTGCCCGACGAATTCTTTAAGTCTGCGAGGACGCAGAGCAACTTCAAATCCTCTATCTTCTCCCTGGCGCTCAGGTGTAGTGACTCTCTCCTTTAAATTTTCTTCTTTAGACATACTTTAAAGCTTCCCTAACAAGAGTAGATAAATCTTTCTTATTTTTAGATTTTAAAGCTTTTCTTATCGCTTCGGAGGCTTCTTTTGGTTTATATCCCAAGGAAACAAGAGCTGATAGGGCATCTTTTGTCAGTTGATCCTCCCCTATTGCTTGAGTAAATCCCCCCCCTATTTTTTCTCCCAGTTCCAAAACCAATCTTTGAGCTGTTTTTCCCCCTATACCAGGGATATGGGTTAAAATAGTTAGATCCTTTTCTATAATGGCTTTTTTGAACTCAAGGGGTGAGACTTTGGAAAGCATTCCCAGAGCCCGTTTTGGTCCAATTTTGGAAAGGGAGGTAAGCTGGAGAAAGAACTCTCTATCCTCTGGATTAAGAAATCCATAAAGGGATAATTTATCTTCCCTTAAGTGTAAATAAACATAAAGTTTTATCCTTTCCCCAAGGGAAGGAAGATTCTCATAACTGCAAAATGGAAAATTAATCTCGTATCCAACTTCTCCTACTTCCACAACTATTCTGGTAGGAGATTTTTCTTTTAAAATGCCCTTAAGGTAATATATCATTTTCCTTCTTTTTACTTATAAACCTTGATGGCTACCTCTGGACAAACCAGAGCACATATTGCACATCCAGTGCAGTCTTTCTCTGAGTTAAAAACTGCAGTATGGTATCCTTGAGGATTAAAGTTTGAACTCATTTCAATTATCCCCTTGGGACAAAAATGAACGCAAAACCCACATCCCTTACATCTTTTTGTATCAATTTCAATTTTAGCCATAGAAAGCCTTCATCTGTATAAATTTATCATATTTTAAATATGGGGTCAAGTTAACACTTCTCAAGAATTTTTCAATACAAAAATCTTTCCTCCTGTATTCTTTATCATTTTCACTTTTCTCTAATATTCTCATTCATAAGAGAGGTCAATTCTATCTTTTTTCTATAAACCATCCCTTGAAAGATTGCAATTATATCGCCATTTTCATCAGTAATATTCACTGTATAAGTGGCAAGCTTTGGATTTATTGAGACTTCTTTTGCTTCAGCAATTAAACTACCTGTTGTAGCTGCCCTTAGATAAGAAATGTTTGCATTGATGCTTACAGCAACACTCCCATGTGAATTTGACGCAGCAGCAAAAGCTAAATCTGCTAAGGTAAATATTGCTCCACCCTGAACAGTTTTGAGGCCATTCAAGTGATGATTTTTAATCTTCATTTTAGCCTTTGCCCTTCCCTTTGAAACTTCTAATAACTCTATACCTACATATTCTGCAAATTTGTCATTCTTGAAAAAATCTTTGATATTTTCCATTTTTCACGCCTTTTGAGTATATAATCGGAAATAGGATTTAATTAGCATTAAGATTCCTTATCCTCTTCAATTCCTTTATTCTTATAGTACAGCATTATCAGTCCCATATATCTTCTTACTGAAGTTACAGTTTCCCTTGCATCGTTCTCTTTACCGCAGAAAAGTTGTGTCTCCATTGTTCTTGTGATAAAATTACTGGCAAGAGGTGGGTGCAAATTATAGAGT
>JAGHCO010000065.1 GCA_021160405.1 Candidatus Aerophobota bacterium | reverse complement strand
ATGGATATCTTTTAGTTATGGAAAGAAACTCTTCTCCTCTGTGGAATATTTATGAAGATGAAGCTACAAAACAGATTCGAAGGCTGTCTAAGGAAGGTGATAAAGTTAAGCTGGGGATTAGCTGGAAGCGATCAAAAGAAAGTGGATGGGGATTAGTAGCAGGGGGATATCAGGGAAAATTAGAATTTTTTAATAAAAAAAGAAATCAAAATAGAATTTTTCTCCAACCAAACTGGGAACTACTTAGAAAGAGAAACACTTTTAAGTTAAGTGGATGGGTAGAAACAGTAGGAGGATCGGATCTACCAGTTAGTGGAGTTACTACAAAATGGGAAGATACAACTTTTGGTGCTGGTATAGAAATGCAAATGAGAAATAGCCCTGTAAGCCTGGGTATTAGGGGAGACTGGGAATCTCTTAAGGGAGATTACAATCGCCAGAAAAACCAAATTTATCTCTGGGGAAAACACAAATCCTTGTTTTCAGGTAAGAATATAGTGGTAAGTTTAGAGGGAGGAGTAAAAGGAATTAAGGATGAACCCTCAGCAGAATTTTTGCCTTCTCTTAAGATTAACTATCGCTTTAAACCTTTCTGGAAGTTAAATCTCAGTGTGGAGAAGAAATTTTATCTTCCTCAGTTTTCTGAGTTATACTTAAGCAGAGACTATGTAGATATAAATGATAAATTAAATGCGGTAAATATATGGGATTACCGATTAAGATTGGGATACCATAATCTGCCCAAAACAGATATCTTTTTGGAAGGATTCTTCAGTAATGGCGAAGGAATTGTCTGGGACTGGGATGGAAATGAAAACAAACCAGTAAATGTTAAATTAAACCAGCAGGGATGGAAATTAGGACTCACCTATAATCTTAGTCCTTCTTTTAAGCAGGAGTTAATCTTTGTTAGCCAGAAAACAAGGAATATTAACAACCCTAAAGAAAAAATTCCTAACTCTCCTGAGAATAGTGGACAGCTCTGGTTAAAATGGGAAGAAAAAGGCTGGTCAGTTGCAGTAGGAGGAGAATGGATTGGTAAGAGATACTACGATTTAGAAGATTCTTCAAAAGAGTTACCTGCTGGTTGGAAAGAAAGATTTAAATTCTCCAGAAAAAATAAAAACTGGGAGGTATTTGCTGAATTAGAGTTGAACGATTATTATTTGTGGGCATTGAAGGATCAAAAATACTACAAGCTCCCCAAAAAAAAGATTAGTCTGGGAATGAAGGTTAAACTCTTTTAGTGAATTTCCTTTAATATAGCAATTAAAAATCCAAGGGGAGTTGATACCTGAATCTGAAGAGGCAGGTGTCTATCATCGGTGGAAAACCACATCTTAATCCCTGCTTTATCGGTAATTTCTTTGCAAACCAAAGCCTCGTAAACCCCTTTGTAAGTATATACTTTTTCTATCCCTGTTATCTTAATTTTTATCTCTTTAAAACCACAGCTATCCACCAAAAGGATAGAGAAAACCCTCCCCACCGTTAGTTGTTGGTCTCTTAACCAATAAACTAAACTAAGCATATCTAAAAAAGGATAAGAAATTTTTTTCTTTTGTTTCTTATCCTCTTTTATATTTTTAAATACGGCAGTTTTATTTTCCAGATCAACTAAGATATTTACTTTTTTCTGGCGAGAGCCCTCACAAATATTCATTCTCACCATTCGGGGGTAAAGAGTTTTTAAATCAGCGAAGCTTACTATCTCATCCTCGAGATTAAAGAAAAGGGAAAGAAATTTTGAACCTTTGGTATGGGAGGTAAAAAGATAGGTTGGATAACCATTAACTTCAGTGATATTCCTTATATCAAGTGTCTGTCTACCTATAGGTAAACCTAAGAGTTTAACATTATACACCAGTTTTTCCCCTACTTTAAAGGGATGAGAGGTCCCAGGTGAATTAGTTAAAAATAAGAAAGATAAAAAATAGATGAACAGTTTAAACTTGTTGTTGCGAGAAAGTGTCAATTTACGGAACTCCGGTTTCAGGTTAACTTTTTTCTTATTATACCACAAACAGCAAGATTTGGCAATAAATCGTTCAAGGTTCTACGTTCGACGTTGATTTAAACCAGATAAACGAGATTAACCATATTTATTTGACTTTTTCATCAAATTGATAATAATAGAATAGTTTAGGAGATAAATAGAATAAATGGAAAAGGCAATTGAGGTAAAGAATTTAACTAAAATTTATAAAGGAGGAATTGTAGCGGTAAACAATATCTCCTTTTATGTAAACAAGGGAGAGATTTTTGGATTTTTAGGACCTAATGGAGCAGGAAAATCGACCACCATTAAGGTATTAATTGGCTTGCTCAGGCCAACCAGGGGAGAGCTCTTTCTCAATGGGGTTGATATAGTAAAACACCCTGAGCAAATAAAGCGTGATACTGGCTACGCTGCCCAGGAAACAGCCATTGATGATCGCTTAACTTGCCTTGAAAATATTTATCTTCAAGGCCGTTTTTATCATCTTTCCAGAGAAGAGATAGAAAAACGCAGTGAAGAAGTTTTAAAGATGTTTGACCTATTTGATCGAAAAAACAACTTAGCTCTCACCTTTTCTGGAGGAATGCTGAAGCGGTTAGATATAGCTGAGGCATTAATTCATCGTCCCAAGGTCCTATTCTTAGACGAGCCAACCTTAGGATTAGATGTTCAAACCAGACAAACTATCTGGGAATATATCAGAAACCTGCGCCGCCGCAACCAGATGACCATTTTCCTTACCACACATTATATGGAAGAGGCAGATGCCCTTTGTGATCGGGTTGCCGTTATTGATGAAGGAAAAATAAAGGCTATAGATAGTCCAGAGAATCTAAAGCAACAGATAGGTGGGGATATCATCACAGTAAATTTTTCCGAAGTTAGCAATGGAAAAATTCAAAAGGTGTTAGGAGAAGTTAGACAAATTCCTCAGGTAAAGAAAGTTAACCTTGGCAGAGATAAAATTTATCAAATAGTAGTCAGCCAGAGAGGAGATAAAATTATACCAGAAATCTTTTCTATCTCTCAAAGAAATGGGATAAATATTAATTCTATTCGCCTGAAAAGACCCTCCCTGGAAGATGTATACCTTCACTTTACTGGTAGGACAATTCAAGAAAAAGAGGAAAGTAGAGAAAGTTTGATAAAAACTCGCATTATGAAAAGAAAACTTCGCCGATGATAAATTTAATTGTGGATAGCTGGTGGGTAGCTTATAGAGAGCTGATAAAGTTTTTTCGCCAGAGAACAAGGTTGATAATGGTTGTTGTTCAACCACTTATTTGGTTAGGATTAATGGGTAATATGATGAGTGGAATAACCAATAATCCCATAGCAGCCAGAGCCTTGGGAGCAAAAAGTTACCTTGATTTTATGACTCCTGGAATAATTCTTATGACTGTTCTCTTTGGGGGAGTATTTGGAGGACTCTCTATAATTTGGGATAGACGTATTGGGTATTTGGAAAAGCTGTTAGCCTCACCCATTAACCGGGGAGCAATTCCTTTAGGAAAAAGCATCTCCAGTATGATCCAGGGAGCGATACAGGTAGTGATAATCGTTGCTATTGCTTCTCTACTTGGAGTCCACTTTCAAACAGGAATTTTTGGTATACTACTAATTATACTTATTGCTATGCTGTTTAGTTTAATTTTATCTGGTCTATCTTTAACCTTAGCCTCAATAATTAAGACTCATGAAACCCTGATGGCCGTAGTTAACTTTTTCATGATGCCCCTAATGTTTACCAGCAATGCTTTATTTCCCATAACTGTAATGCCAAAATGGCTTGCTGCTATTGCTAAGGTAAATCCAGTCTCCCTTGCCGTAACTTCTATAAGAGAGCTAACTATCCACGGTTGGGGATGGAGGGAAATCCTTCCCTCCCTAAGTATAATTATAATTCTTGACATTGTCTTTATATTAATCTCTCAATTTGCCTTCCAGCGCGAGACGGTAGAATGACAGGAGTGAATATGAAAAAAGTAGTGCAATTTGGTGCAGGTAACATTGGAAGAGGATTCTTAGGACAGCTATTTAGCGAATCAGGATATAAAGTAGTATTTGTGGAAGTAAGGCAAGAGATAGTTTCTCTTTTAAACAAACGAGGATACTATAAGCTTAAAATTGTGGGAGATAATCCTCAAGAGTTAATAATTAAAAATGTAAGAGCAGTAAATGGAAAGGATAAAGATAAGGTAGCCTGGGAGATAAAAACTGCCGATTTAATGGCCAGTGCAGTGGGAGCTAAAAATCTTCCCTCTGTAGCTTCTCTAATAGCCGGGGGAATGATTGAGCGATGCAAAAATAACATTGAGAAACCAATAAATCTTATTATCTGTGAAAATCTACCTAAGAGCAGTAAAGTATTTAGAGATTATCTTTTTAAAAAAATAGAAAAAAGATACTGGGAGTATGTAACCTCTCACCTTGGTTTAGTTGAGTCAGTGATAAGCCGTATGGTTCCTGTTATTCCTCCGGAGATTAGGAAAAGTGACCCTACATTTATTATGACTGAGTCATACAGTATTCTTCCAGTGGATAAGATAGGATTTAAAGGAGAAATCCCTAAAATAAAGGGAATGATTCCCTATGATAATCTTATAGCTTACGAGGAACAAAAACTCTTTACCCATAACACTGCTCATGCTATTTGTGCTTACCTTGGATATAGAAAAGGTTATAAGTATATCTGGGAATCAATTGAAGACAAGGAAATAAGGGACATTGTTCGGGGAGCTTTAATGGAAACGGGAAATGCTTTAATTAAAAAACACCACTTCAAACCTCAAGAACAAAGAGACCTTATAGATGACCTTATTCAAAGACTTGGCAACAGAGCCTTAGGTGATACTGTAGCTCGAGTAGGAAGAGACCCCATACGCAAATTATCACCTGGAGAAAGATTAATAGGTGCTGCTGAGTTGTCCTATAAATATGGAACAGTTCCTGAAAATATTGCAAAAGGTATAGCATCTGCCCTCCTCTTTGATGAAAAAGAAGATGAAGAGGCAAAAAAGCTAACCAGTTTAAGAGAAGAAAAAGGAATAGATTACATATTAAGAAATATCTGTAGGATCAACCCTCAAGGGAAATTAGCTCAATTAATAAAGAAAAATTTAACCTAAATATATCAGGAGAATCCAATGAAAGCAGCTGTTTTAAAAACCATTGAAAACTTAGAGATTAAGGAAATCCCAAAACCTTCTCCCTCGCCGGGAGAAATTTTAATAAAAATTAAAGCTTGCACAATCTGTGGAACTGATATAAGAGTTTATCACCATGGACACAAGCACATTAGATTTCCCAGAGTTACCGGACATGAGGTAACCGGGGAAATTGTTGAGGTTGCAGAGAAGGTAAAAGATTACAAAGTAGGACAAAAAGTAGCTGTAGCTCCAGCTATTCCCTGTGGAAATTGTTATTACTGTCAAAGGGGAATGCAAAGTATGTGTCTCAACCTTAAAGCTATTGGCTATCATTACAATGGAGGATTTGCTGAGTTTATGGTTGTCCCTGAAGATGCGGTAAAAAATGGATGTGTTAATCTCCTACCTCCCAATATAAGTTTTGAGGAAGGTGCTTTAGCTGAGCCCTTAGCCTGTGCTATAAATGGGCAAGAGCTATCCCAGATTAAATTAGGAGATACAGTGGTAGTAGTAGGAGCAGGCCCCTTAGGTTGCATGCATATTCAGTTAGCAAGGGCAAGAGGAGCTGTTAAAGTTATTCTAATAGAGCTATCTCCATCCCGTATAGATTTTGCTGCTAATTTTGCTAAGCCTGATGTAATAATCAATCCCTCTTATGATGATGCAATAGATAAAGTAAGGAAAGAGACTCAGGGGCGAGGAGCAGATAAGATAATTGTAGCTTGCCCCAGTGGAAAAGCCCAGGAAGATGCTCTTAAAATGGTAGCTCCCCGGGGAATTGTTAATTTCTTTGGAGGATTACCTAAGGATAAGCCTTTCATTAAATTTAACTCTAATTTGCTTCACTACGGAGAGTTTTATGTAGTTGGAACTCATGGCTCTGCTCCCCAGCATAATAAGTTAGCCCTTCAGCTCATCTCTTCTGGTAAAATAAAGGTTGAGGAACTAATCACTCACCGTCTTCCCTTAAGTAAATTAGAAGAAGGAATAAAATTGGCTGAGAGTGGAGAGGCAATGAAAGTAGTTATTTATCCAGAGTAACAGGTTGATTTTCATCTAAGGGAAGACTTATCTGTATTATAGCATTGGTGGGACATTTAATAGCACACACTCCACATCTCTGACAGTTTAGTAGATCAATGTGGGCAAGATTGTTCTTAACCTCGCAAGCATCAAAGGGGCAAAACTTCTCACATAAACCGCAAGCTATGCAAGCTTTCTGGCAAACCTGTCGGGCTTTTTTCCCCTTATCTAAAGAACTACAGGCTACTTTATAATTTATATCATCAAAGCTTTCTAAAGAAATTATGTTTTGGGGGCAAACATTTACACAATTTCCACATCCTGTGCATTTATTCAAATCAATTTGAGGAAGACCCCCCACCATTTTTATAGCATTAAAAGGACAGGCTACCTCACAATCACCAAATCCAATACATCCATAAGGACAGGCTGTATCTGCCCCCATTACAATACTTGCTGCCCGACAGCTCTTTACTCCCTGATAAATTGCCTTTTTAGTCCTCTGTTCACTTTGAGCTCCGCAGTGAACAAAAGCTAACTTTTTTTGAACGGTTACCGATCCTACCCCCATTAACCGAGAAATTTTCTCTGCAACTTCGCTTCCTCCAGCTACACAGCTATTAACTGGAGCGTCACCTTTAACAATGGCCTCAGCTAAAGCTCTACAGCTGGCAAAGCCGCAAGCACCGCAGTTTGCTCCGGGAAGAGCATTAAGAACTTGTTCCTCTCGAGGATCTACCTCTACCCTTAATTTCTTGTGAGCAATAGATAAAATAAAGGCAAAAAAAGCACCAAATCCTCCCATTGTTACAATTGATGTTAAAAATAAACTCATTAATTTTCTTCCGTAAAGGGGTCGGGTCTTAACATTTGACATTTTCTTCTGCATTATACTGTAATATAATTGACTTAACCTATGAAATGTCAAATGTTAAGACCCGACCCCATCTTTAAGAGGTTCCGATAAGACCTGTAAATCCCATAAAAACTAAAGCTAAAAGGCCAGCGGTGATTAATGTAATTGATGCTCCCTGTAAACACTTAGGAACATCAGCAAATTCCAGCTCTTCCCTTATCCCAGCCATTATTAACATGACTAAAGTAAATCCAACCCCTGCTCCAAAACCAAAAGCTACACTCTCAAAAAAAGAGTAGTTCCGCATGGGTATAGATAATGCCAGAAAAAAAATACCGCAGTTAGTAGTAATAAGGGGTAGATATATTCCTAAAGATCGATATAGAGCAGGGCTTGTTTTACGAATAAACATCTCTATTAGTTGGACTAAAGATGCAATTACTAAAATATCAGAAACGTACTCTAAGAAAGGAAGATTAAGTCCAACAATGACGAAATGGTTAATAGGCCAAACAATAGCTGCTGTTAAGGTCATAACAAATGTGGTAGAAAAACCCATAGCTAAGGATGAGGATATCTTCCCTGTTACACCAAGGAATGGACAGATACCCAAGAAATATCGTAGAACAAAGTTATTAATTAAAACAGCACTCAGCAAAATTAGGACTATCTTCATTTTTCCCTCACAATTTTAGCCACAGATTTACGCTGATATTTTTCTTTAGCTGCTTTAATAAAATCCCTGAATAGGGGATGAGGAGCTCCTGGACGAGAGCTGAACTCGGGGTGAAATTGAACGCCCACAAACCAGGGGTGATTGGGGACTTCAATTATCTCTACCAAATTCTTTTCCGGATAAACCCCAGCTATTCTTAGTCCACTCTCGATGAGAATTTCTCTGTAATGATTGTTAAATTCGTACCGATGTCGATGGCGCTCATATATTACATCTTTTTTATAAGCTTTCCAGCTAAAACTACCCCTTTGGATTTTGCACTCATAGTCCCCCAACCTCATAGTTCCTCCCTTTTTTCTCACCTTTTTTTGTTCAGAAAGCAAATTTATCACTGGATAAGGAGTATCGGGATCAAACTCTGTGCTATTAGCTTCTTTCAATCCAGCCACATTTCTAGCAAATTCAATGGTTGAGCATTGCATCCCCAGACAAATTCCCAAAAAAGGAATACAATTTTCTCGGGCAAATTGGATAGCTCTTATTTTCCCTTCTATTCCCCTCAGACCAAATCCTCCTGGGATAAGGATTCCCTGGAAATTTTTTAGTTTTTCTGTGAAATTATTTTCCAGCTCCTCAGCTTCTATCCATACAGAATTAACCTTTATATTATTGGCGGCTCCAGCATGGGTAAATGCCTCAATTATGCTTTTATAAGCATCCCTCATCCTTACATACTTACCTACTACAGCTATTCTCACTTCTTTTTGAGCAGAGTTTACTTTTTCTACCCATCGAGACCACTCCCTTAAATCTTTTTCATGGGTAGATAAACTTAATTTCTTTAGTATTTTATCAGTTAAGCCCTCTTTCTCAAAACGAAGGGGAACTTCATAAACATTTTCCACATCTATAGCTTGAATAACATCTTCCTCTTCCACATTACAGAAAAGGGATATCTTCCTCCTTGCCTCTTTAGTTAAAGGAATTTGAGTGCGGCAGAGAATGAAATCGGGTTGAATTCCTATTTCCCTTAATCTGCCTACACTGTGCTGGGTGGGCTTGGTTTTAAGCTCTCCAGTGGAGGGAATAAAAGGAAGAAGAGTTAAATGGATAAATAAAGTATTATCTTTTCCCTCTTTTAATCGAAACTGCCTTACAGCCTCCAGAAAAGGAAGAGATTCAATATCTCCTACTGTGCCTCCAATTTCAGTTATTACTACATCAACTTTGTCCCTGTGAGCTACTTTTCTTATCCTTTCCTGAATTTCTTCAGTAATATGGGGAACAACTTGAATGGTTCTTCCAAGGTAATCTCCTCTTCTTTCCTTTTCAATTACTGAGGAATAAATCTGTCCAGTAGTAACATTGTTATAATAGGAAAGGTCTATTCCCACAAATCTCTCGTAATGACCAAGATCCAGGTCTGTCTCGGCTCCGTCTCGGGTTACAAAAACTTCTCCATGTTGATAAGGATTCATTGTCCCAGGGTCTACATTAATATAGGGATCAAACTTAAGCATACCAACTTTTAATCCTCTACTTTTAAGGAGAGTCCCCATAGAGGCTGAAGCTATTCCTTTCCCTAAGGAAGAAAGGACTCCGCCAGTAACAAAAATATACTTGGTCATATATTTTCTCTAAACTTATAATTAAACTAAGAACCAATATTAGCCGATGAGAAAATCAAGAATTTTAATTAAGGTAGGTCTTATCTTGCTCCTTTCCACTATTAAGTCAATCATACCATGAGCAAGCAGAAACTCAGATCTTTGAAACCCTTGAGGGATTTGCTGTTTTATAGTTTGTTTTATTACCCGAGGACCAGCAAAACCAAGAAGTGCTCCCGGTTCAGCTATAACAATGTCTCCCCCACTGGCAAAACTAGCCATTACTCCACCCATTGTAGGATGTGTGAGAAGGGAGATATATAGCAGTCCTTTTCTTTTAAGCTCAGCTATGGCTGAGGAAGTTTTAGCCATTTGCATTAAAGAAATAACCCCTTCTTGCATCCTGGCTCCTCCACCTGAGCCAGAGATAAGCAAAAGAGGATAACCTTTTTCTATAGCTTTCTCTACTATAAAGGTTATCCTTTCTCCCACTGTCAAACCCATACTTCCACCCATAAAACCAAAGTCAGTAACACCAATTGCTACTAACTGTCCTCCAATTTTTCCTTCCCCAATTACTGCGGCTTCATCTAAACCTGTCTTTTCTCTTCCTTTGTTTAGCTTTTCCTCATATTCCGGAAAATTAAGAGGATTATTTAAAGAGATTTTAGAGTTATACTCTACAAAGCTTCCCTCATCAACAGTGATTTGAATTCTCTCTCTGGCACCAAGGTAAAAATGATACCCACACTTAGGACAGACCTTTAAGTTCTCATTTAGGTTTTTGTTATATATAATCTCTGAACAATTTGTACATTTGGTCCACAGACCGTCAGGAACATCTATTTTCTTCTTTCCCTTAGTTATTCGATGATAGGTACGTTCGAACCATCCCATTGATAAAAACTCCTTTATCTCTTGGAACTCTGGGGTTTAGCCCTTGCCCCCCTTAAGCCTGGTTTTTTTCTCTCTTTCATTCTAGGGTCCCTTCTTAACATTCCTGCCTTTTTTAAAGTTTGTCTGAGCTCGGGATTAATCTTAGATATAACCCGGGCTAAACCAAGCCGAATGGCTCCTGCTTGTCCCGTTAGTCCCCCTCCCTTTACCTCTATTTCTGCATCAAACTTATCCAAAAAGTCAACTAATTCTAAGGGTTCCCTAACTAACTTATTATACACATCACGACGAAAATAATCTTCCATTTCTCTATCGTTAATAATTATCTTCCCTTCACCCATTTTTAATCTTACCTTGGCAGTTGATGCCTTTCTTCTTCCAGTAGCATAATAGCTATCTTCAGCCATCCTTTACTCCTTATTTTTGTTAAAAATAGCATAAAATTTAAAATTGTCAAATAAGAAAAAATTTGCTGTTATTGTGTTAATAGAATGTCATATATAACTATCAAGCTAGAATGTCCTACCT
>JAGHCO010000172.1 GCA_021160405.1 Candidatus Aerophobota bacterium | reverse complement strand
TAAATGAGCTCCATGGTCCGATGTGATGATAAGATATGTTTCTTCCCATAAGTTCTCTTTTTTCAGGAATTCTATTATCTCTCCTATCAGTCCATCCAGAAATTTTATATAGGAATGTTTTGAGGATCTGGGGCTCTCAGATTTTAGATACGAGGGGCAGCCTCGATCCCCGATCTCATCCAATCCCTGGAAGTAGATGATCGATAAATTCCAACCAGGATTACTTTTTAACCATGGAAGAGCACAATTTCTCAGCATTACATCATCACCCGAATCCCAAGGACGATAGGTTGCGTAGCAGTCATTGAAGAGAAAATCATCAGTCCAGGGAGCGCAGCCAAAGATACTCGCGATGAATTTTTTGTTATGTCCCTTATAATATTCATTGGCCGCTACAGTAAAGCTAAGCTGCTCTTCTGGTATCCCATAATAAGCTGGTCTTCTATTTTGATATTTAAAGTATTTATCATCTAAATAGGAGCCAGTAGCTATATATTTCATTCCATACATAGTTACACAGCCCCCTCTATTCCAAGGTTTTTTTATCCATAGTCCATTATTGATGAGATAAGAAAAGTTAGGAATAAGTCCAAGTTGATGATAACCAGCTACATTTACTGGAGGAAGATCCGTTCCCTCTATTTTTACACTTTCCTCCCAATGTCCGGTAAGCTGATCAATGATAATACAGAGTACTCGTTTCATCTTTTTACAACTTTTCTCTAAAAAGCTTATCGTCTCTCTTAAGGCCTCTTTTTCCCATTCCACTTTTTATAAGCATGACCGACACTACTCGTACAAAGCCTTCTCCCCAGCAAACCTGGAAGAGAAAAATGCCTAGAGCTTCGCCAAAGGACTCAATCTCCAATCCAGAATCATCCGCTAAGGCTATCTTGCCAGTAAGTTTTGCTATAGCCCTCGCCTTCTTAAGGGCGTTGTCTCTAAAGAATTTTATCTGACTTTTTCTAAGTGAAGTCCTTGTAATCTTTGGCAAGGAGTCATTTTCTATCTTTTTACTTATATGGATCAGCTGCATCACGAAGGCCATCTCCCAGAAAGTTAAAGGCTAAAACAGTGACAATGACGAAAAGCCCCGGAATTAAAAGCCAAGGATGAAGGACAACGGTACGAACATTTTGCGCGTCTTTTAGGAGGACTCCCCAACTAACTACAGGGGGGCGAAGTCCTAAACCTAAAAAACTTAGAGAGGTCTCTCCTAAAATCATGCTAGGTATGGCTAAAGTTAAATTTACTACAAGATAACTTAAAAATGAAGGGAGAAGATGTCTAATAATTATTCGTGCATCAGTTGCTCCAGCAATCTTAGCTGCCATAGTAAAATCCTCCTCCCTTAATTCCAAAAGCTTTCCTCTCACTACTCGGGCCAACCCACACCAACCCACGAGAGAAAGGATAATAGTGATACCAAAGTAAATCTTAATTGGTGACCAGCGAGGTGGTAAAGCTGCACTTAAGGCCATCCAGAGGGGGATAGTAGGTATAGAGCTTAAAAATTCTATAATTCTCTGAATGACCGTATCAGTTGCACCTCCAAAGTATCCAGAAATTCCTCCTAATATACACCCTAGGATAAAACTAAGAGCTACGCCTACCAACCCTATGGACAAAGAAAGACGAGCGGCATAAATATTACGGGAAAACAAATCCCTACCTAATCTATCTGTTCCAAATAAGAACATTGTTCCGGGTTTCTTTACTCCAAAAAAGTGAATATCTGTGGGTAACAAATTCCAAAGATTATATTCGTCACCATGAACAAAAAAGTAAATGGGATATTTCTTAGTTTTATCTTCAATGTATATCTTCTGCCAAGTTACTGGATCAATTTTTCTCTTTAATCCATAGACAAAAGGACGAAAGTGAAAACCTTCCTTGCTAAAAAAACGTATTCTTTGTGGTGGACAATAGATGTACTTTGTGTGACGCTTATATATATCCTGAGTAGAAAAGAACTCACAGAATATAGCGATAATGTAGAGAACGATTAATATAGTACCACCCAAAATAGCCAACTTATGCTTTTTGAACTTTCGCCACATAAGCTGCCACTGCGAAGCCATATAAAGTTTTTCTTCTGCACTAACTTCCTTTTTTCGATGTTCCATAGTTTTTGAATTCATTTTTCGTATCTAATCCGGGGATCTAACAAAGCCAACAAAATGTCAGAGATAAGTATACCTATTACAGTCAGAAAACCTGAGATCATAACAGTACTTCCAGCTAAATACATATCTTGAGCAATTAGGGCTTCATACAGGAGAGCCCCTATAGTTGGCAGGTTAAGTACTATCGCAGTAATAACTTCTCCCGAGAAAATCCCAGGAAGTATCCAACCCACTGTACTAATTATGGGATTAATTGCTATTCTTACCGGATACTTAAATAAGAGTGTTCTTTCTGCAACTCCTTTGGCTCTAGCAGTGATAACATATTGTTTTTGTAGTTCATCCAATAGGCAGCCTCGCATAACGCGAATGAGTCCAGCTGTACCAGCTGTACCAATAACTATTATGGGAATAGGAAGATGTTTTAATAAATCAACAAATCTGTCTATACTCCAGTCTGCAATTACGTACTGAGGTGAGAAAAGCCCGCCTATGCTAAGGCCGAAATATTTGTTAAAGAGAAACATTAATATTAAGGCGAAAAGAAAATTAGGGGTGGCGAGGCCAGCAAAGCCGATAACTGTAAAGATATAATCACCGACCGAATATTGATGGATAGCTGAATAAATCCCTATAGGTATAGCTACAATATAAGTAAAAATAAGAGTAAAGAAGGAAACTAATAGTGTTGCTGGTAGTCGCTCTGCTATTAACTCGGATACCGGTCTGTTTTCCCCAAAAGACCATCCGAGATCTCCGTGGAGGAGTTTCCAAAACCATCTGAAGAATTGTTCATACATTGGCCGATCTAATCCATATTGCCTTCGTAGTGCAGCAACTTGTTCTTGATAAACAATATGACCACTTGCCTCGTATTGAGCTACTAAAGAAGTTACAAAATCTCCCGGAGGAAGCTGAATAATAATAAATATGGC
>JAGHCO010000252.1 GCA_021160405.1 Candidatus Aerophobota bacterium | reverse complement strand
GGTATTTAAAAATGGAATATTTTTTACCACCACCTCAAGAGTTTACAGATGAAGAACTTGACGGATTTGACCAGCTTTCTCCAAGGGAGAAAAAATTTGCTCATTTTTATCTCAAAACCCACAAGCCTGCTTATTCAGCAGTAAAGGCGGGATATCCTACTAAAACAGCAAAAAGGCAAGCTCGGCGATTGCTTGAAAGACCAAGAGTTCAAAGATATATGCAATATCTGGAAGCCCAATTAAGGCAAATGGAAGAGATAGATAGAGGATATATAGTAATAAAACTAAAGGAGATTGTAGAAAAAGAAGGAAGCACTGACCAAGTAAAGGTATCTGCATTGACTACTCTTGCAAAGATGGGAGGATTTTTACATGAGACAAGACCCCCGCAAACTTTTGTCTTTAATGTTATTGGGTTAGAGAATAGCCCAGCACCTATGCCGAGATTTGACAAATTTGATGAAGAAAATTAAAATCCTCGCAAAAAATCAAACAAAGGAGGGCTTGTCATGGTAGTAGATTACAGTCAGCATTTCACGCATTTAAAAGAAGCCATCGCACAGGGCGAAGGTAAAAACTTCCTACTTCTCTTTAAATACGGGTCTGTTAAGCGGTTAGATGGCAAAATAGGAGAATGGGTAGTGGAGTATAGATGGCTTTCTACCGAGTGCAGGCACGAAGACGATGAAGCGTATGTATGTGTAGAAGGTTCGGACGAGACTATCTGGACAGAAGAGGAGTTAAGGAAGCTGGGGCTGGAAGATTTGAAGCGTGGCAAAATTACACTATTTGATATGTTTTATTTATTTTAATCTAAAACCCAGAAAGGAGGGAGGAAAATGAACAGAGCATGGGAAATGAGAAAAGGCAAGTGTGTATTTAATCTAAATGGGATGTGCCATCTATCTGGAGAGGGCAGGCATCGTTGTATTGTTTCACTTTGTCCTCTAACTGAAAAAGCCTTAAAAGAATTTGTCTTAAAAGGTTATCAACTGCAAATGTGGGAAATAGTGCAAAAGAAAGTAAAAGCGTATCAAAGTGATATTCTCTATGATGTGCAAGTGATTGCACAGAGGGGAGAGGATAGAAAGTATCTATGGTTAGTAAGAGAATATGGAACGCATATATACAAACTCCCCCTTAATAGGGGGGATAGAGAGCAGGTAAAATATCTGGCAAGTATGTATGAGGAATTGGAAGGGTATGTCATATACCCTGTAAAAGATATCGTGATGGCTGTTAATTTAAAAAGTTTAATAAGGGAGGATTAAAATGAAAGAGGTAAAGAAAATCCATTATTCCGAAATTGAAGAGATATTAAGTCCTAAATTGGTTGTCTATAACAAAGAATTATATATAACAAAAGAAGATTTACGGGATTTAGTAGAGTGGGTAACACTTATTGAGATACCAGAATTTAAGGAGGAGGGATAGAGTATGGCAAAGTTTATTAACAATGAAGTTCCAAAAGGTTGGTATCCTCAACCCTATGAATGGGTTGAAGGTATTTCAGGGAAGAGAAAATATATTGGACAAGTAGTTCCTGCAAAGAGAAATCCTCGCAAACCTGCTATCTTTCAAAGACATGGGGCTGTCTTCTGCTATATTGAAACAGAAGACGGCATTAAAAAGGCGTGTTATGAGTTAAAACCATTAAGATTTAAAAGAAAATAAAGAAAGGAGGGATAAGTTATGGCAAAAGTATTCTTAACCACAACATTCTCTCCATCTATGATGGGGAGAAAGGCTAAAGTATTGATGGTTCATGAAGTAAAAGAGGAAGAGTTTTGGCGTTCCCTATCTGGCGTAAAAAATGTAGAAGGAAACGAATTTATCCCCGCTATAGGACATGAGAATACGGCAGACATAGTCCGCAAACGGATGCCTAAAGAAATGAGAGAACAGAAACTATTTAATCGGGTTAATATTGAAGTGGAGCATGGGGATTGGATATTTGCTATTATCCCCCAAGTCCGCTTCAACTCCACAAGGGAATTTACAGATGAGGAAGTAAAGAAAGCCGAATTTAGGTTTTTTATAATACTCTAAAGGAGGGAAGTCATGATTTGCCCAGTATGTAAAATACTCATTGAAGAGGAATGTTGGAGATGTGGATGGAAAAAGGGCAATTGCCCTTATTGTGGTTATCCAATAGTGATTAATGGGCGATGTGTAGCCTGTGGTAAACAAGTCCTTTTATTGCCTGCCTCTAAATAAATATATCTCTTGGCTATGGGCTAATTGCCTATAGCCAAGATTTGACGAAAATAAAAGAAAATTTAAAATCTCGCAAAAAATCAAACAAAGGAGGGTTTGCTATGAAGCAAGTAACTATTTACCAGCACGCAGAAGTAAGCGAAATACTGAATAATTCTAAAGAGTTTTTTACAGACGAAAAACAAATAGCTGAAATAAATGGACATATGTTCTTTATTCGCCGAGATGGTTTAAAGTTATATGTCTATATTTTCCCTACTTTACGGCTTATATATGAAATTAATTTAAATATAGCTTGTTACGATGTAATGAGGGGTAAGGGAGGTTCTCCCTTTTACTGGGATGAGGATTATAATCCTCTATCCCATCCACACAGGTTTGAGAGGGTAGATGAACCTGAATTCATAGAAGGATTACAGGAGGAATGGTTGATTTGGCATCCAGAGGAAGAGATACCAGAGGAATTTTATGTAGAGAAAAAATAAAGATTTCAGGGTGGGGAGATTCCCCCACCTAAAAGGACAGTTTGCTCACCTGTGTCGCATCGCTTACTCTACGGATGGTCTTATCTATTGCACAGGACAAGTGAGACATAGTGGTAGAGGGCATTCTCCTTTATGGTTAGAAGGAATTTATACCCCTGTAAGGAATACAGAGGTTATATTTGGCACGGCGGGGTTGGGAGGGGATTAAGCCTCGCTTGTCTATAGTGTAGATTTTACAAAGTCAAAATTCGATATTATTTTTTGCAAAAAAAATCAAACAAAGGAGAGTATATCATGATAAAATACAATGCATTAAAG
>JAGHCO010000258.1 GCA_021160405.1 Candidatus Aerophobota bacterium | reverse complement strand
TTAATGGAATATTGATTTCCTTAGGTCTTCCTACTCTTAGATGGTTGGGAGATAAAAGAATAGCTATGCTCTGTCTTGTCCTGCCAGGATTAATTATGTATGGACCAGGATTAATTTATATAGCCAGCCTCCAAAGTATCCCCGATGAGTTTTATGAAGCTGCAGAGCTTGAAGGTTGCACTTTCTGGCAAAAAATCTGGCACATTACTTTACCCAGGCTTCGTCCTTTAATCTCTATGATGTTAATTTTAGCGGTTATTAATAATATGCAAGTATTTATGCAGCCTTTTGTAATGACCGGAGGTGGCCCAGGGGATGCTACAAGAAGTGTAGTAATGTTTTATTATAAACTTGCCTTTGAAAATATGAAATTTGGAAAGGGACAAGCTGTTGCTCTTGTTTTGTTTATTATCTTAGCGGTTTTAGTCTACTTGCAACGAAAATACTTCAAAGAGAACCCCGATGTTTAAAATAATTATTCGGTGGAGGAGAATAAAATGCCTTTAATTGCCAAAGTAGGAAGAAAAAAATGGCGAGTAAGAATTTTACTTCTAGGAATTGCTATATTTTTATGGTTAGGAGTAATTATTCACTTTATTCCTGTTTGGTGGGCTTTTACCTCTTCTATTAAACCCTGGTGGGAGGTATATAAATTTCCTCCTACCCTATGGCCAAAAAATCCAACCTTTTCGGTTTACAGATTACTTCTTTTTGCATTTACATCAAATCTTAAACTCGGAGGGGGTAGTGAAACGGCACAGATGGCTCTTGCTGATCAGCCCTTTTGGGTATTCCTAAAAAACAGCGCTGTGATTACCGGTGGGGTGATGGCTTTTAACCTTCTTGTCTGTGCCTTGGTTGGATATTCTCTTTCTAAGTTATGTTCTCCCAAATGGAGTAGATTTATGTTCTTATTTTTCGTGGGTACTATGTTTGTTCCTGGTAATGCCTCTCTTATTCCCAGATTTTTATTAGTGAGATGCTTTCCCTTTGCTACCAAGACTGCTCCTTATATTCCTTTTACCCACGTGCGTTTTCCTCATATTAATATGCTCAATACTTATTGGGGAATAATTCTTCCCTTAGCTTATAATGGCTTTAGTGTCCTTTTGTTTAAAGGATTTTTTGATGGAATTCCCAATGAACTCATCAATGCTGCTCGCTTAGACGGTTCCTCAGAGATAGGGATATTTCGGAGAATAATTCTTCCTCTTTCTAAGCCTGTCTTTGCTGTAGTGGCATACTTTAGCTTCAATAGTGCCTGGAATCAATTTATGTGGCCTCTTATTGTACTTACCCAGGCTCGTCACTTAGATCCTCTTTCCATAATGCTTTATAAATTACAATTAGGCCTTTCTGCAGTTAATCCAGAAGCAGATAGAGAGCTTCTTGAAAGTGGATTTGGAATGAATGCAGTAATGGCTTTAGGAATCATTCAGTCTATCCCGGTCTTTATTATGTTTATTATTCTTCGCGAACAGTTGATGAAGGGGATAAAACTAAGAGGATTTAAGTAAAAATAGTGGATTTTGTAACATATATGGACAAGAAGAGCACGAGAATATTTTTATAAAAAACAGGCAGAATACCTTACCCTTCAGGGCGGGGATAAATGCCCAAGGGGTTATAAAAAAACGCCAGAATACCCCTTAGTTTACTGAGGGGATGAATGGCAGAGGTATAAGGGAACGGAATCCCCTTATTCTTGCAGTCGAAGATGCCTCACAGTTCTGCTGTGGGCTTATTTACTAAGAAGAGAAATTTTAAAAAGTAAGAGGAGAAAAGAATGGGGAAATTAGAGATGAAGATGAGTAAGAAGTTAATTATTGCTAATAATGATGGCCATGGGGGATTCTTTACTGGCAAGATTAACTCTGTTAAAGATTTAGAAAAGTTCATGGAAGGATATAGAGATACAACTTTGTATGCATTTGAATGGTGTGTGAATTTGGGTACAAAGATAAATTTTCTTTCTAGAAATTTTGAATTGTTTGGCACGGGAGCTAGGTCTGATTTTACTCGCGCCCGTCGAGGTGACCGAAAAATTGCGAAAACTCTAGCTAACTTTGCTAAAAGAGGAGTAGATCCTCTTACTGTGGTAACAGAAAAAGGGCATGAAGTAGGAATAAAGGTATGTGCTTCTATCCGCATGAATCCTGATTATGATGCTAAATGGATGGGAACCTGACTGCCTGATACCTATAATGATACCTTTTATTTTGAACATTCGCATCTTAAAATTCGAAATCGTGATAAAAGTAGAGGAGACCACTTAAGTTATGCCTACAGGGAAATACAGGATCGTAAGCTTTTACTGACAGAAGAACTTCTTAACTATCCGATCGATGGATTAAACCTTGATTTTTTAAGACATCCTCCTTTCGTTGGTTATGATGAGCCCTTGGTTAAAGGATTTGCTGAAGAATATAGAGAAGATGCTTTCTCCCTGGACGAGGACGATTCCCAATGGCTTAAGTATAAATCTCGTCCTATGACTGAATGTCTTCGTCGAGTGAGAGCTATGGCTGGGAAGAGAATCATTTCTGTGAGAGTTGACCATCGCTACTATTTCCAGCAAGGTCTTGATATAGAAACATGGATTCACGAGGGGCTTATTGATATTCTTATTGTTGCTGAGGAAAGCTTGGGCGGATATGTATTTGACTTAAAACCTTATGTGAAAATGGTTGGGAATTCCTGTAAGCTACTTTTTGGAGAAGAAGTGAGTTGTTCTGGCCATGATTTAACTGCGGAGGAGGATAGAGCTTTAGCTATGGGAAAGAAAATTGATGTTTCGCGAAGAAGCTTGACAATAGAAGAATATTGCCGGCGTGCATTGAAATGGTATGAAGAAAGGTGCCCATGGTGTTCATATCTTCAATGATGCTTGGAACTATCAGGTGTTTAAACTTCTGGGAAATCCTGAACGTTGTGGAAAAATTTTAGCGAGAAAAGGTTAAAATCAGGAATAGTACGATGACTCGTAATACTTTAATAAAAAAAGTGAAAAATTATTTAAAAGGCCCTATTGTTCCTTTAACTACTCCTATCAAGGAAAATGGGGCAGTAGATTACGATAGTCTGGCAAAGCTAACT
>JAGHCO010000169.1 GCA_021160405.1 Candidatus Aerophobota bacterium | reverse complement strand
TGTCCCCTAATCTCGTAAAAGTACCTGTCCCTTGACAGTTGTTAAAAATATAAAAAAATTACATACGCTAAAGAAGAAAGGAATTCCTTTAACAAAATTTAACTTACATGAAGAAAGCTTAATTGCTGATATTACTACTCCAAGCAATGAACTATTTGAAAGAATAGTTAGTATGGGAATATTCCCAGGAGAAGAGATAAAAATAACAAATAAAATCCCAAATGCTGTTGTCGTTAAAATAAAAAACAGAAAATTTGCTTTGGATGAAAATATAGCGAAAGAAATTAAAGTAATAGAATAATGAAAAAACTTAAGATGCTTTTAATTGGACAGCCAAATGTGGGAAAATCATCACTGCTTAATGCATTGGTTGGCTCAAGAGTTGTAGTATCTAATTATCCTGGGACCACAGTTGAGCTAATACAGGCAACTAAAATTTTTAATGATACAAAAATAAATTTTGTTGATACACCCGGAATATACTCTATATCTGATAGAAGTGAAGAGGAAAAAGTTACTGAAGAGGCTTTATTTGAAGAAAAGATAGATGGAGCAATAGTAGTTGCTGATGCAGTATCTCTTGAGAGAAGCCTTTATATGGCTTTGCAAATCCTGGAAGCAGAAATACCTACTGTTATAGCCTTAAATTTTGGGGAAGAAGCTGAAAAAAGAGGGATAAAAATTAATTCAAAAAAATTGGCAAAGCTTCTTAATATTCCAGTTATGCCTATAAATCCTCTAACTAAAAGGGGAATAGATGAACTTGTAGATACAATATTAACAGTTAAAGAAAGAACAAAGCGAAGTTTTAAGATTAAATACGATGATCATATAGAAAAGGCAATAAATAAAGTATCATCACAATTAAGAGAAACTTCTATACCAAACAGATTTATAGCATTAAGGGTTTTGGAAGGGGATGAAGATTTTTATAAATATTTGGAGAATAAAAGAGTAATTGGGGAAGTTAAAAAAACCTTAGTAGAACATCCAAAAGTTGCAGAGGATATATCCATAACCAGATATGGCACAGCCTCATTCATAGCAGAAAAGGTTACTCAAATAATTCCTTTAGAAAAAGAAGAAAGATCACAAGAAAAAGTTGATGATGTTTTATTGCATAAAATCTGGGGCCCACTTATAACTGGTTTATCCATTCTTGCTATCTTTGGAATGCTGTTATATCTTGGCAATTTGATACAAGATGTCCTTATGAGCTTAACAAAAAGCCTTTTATCTTCTTTTGGCGCAGCAGAGCATTCTGTTACCACTATTATACTAATTCAGGGTTTAACTGGACTTACAGCAGGTGTCTCTGTTGCTTTGCCTTACGTATTTTTGTTTTATCTATTTTTGGGATTACTGGAAGATATAGGGCTTCTCTCCAGATTTATTGTTAACATGGAAAGGTTTTTGAAAAAAATAAGTCTTCCTGGAAAGTCATTCATTCCATTAGCTTTAGGTTTAGGTTGCACTGTACCAGCAATTCGGGCTACCAGAATCTTATCTTCCAGGAAAGAACAATTTCATACTGCATCACTATTTGCTTTTGTACCTTGTTCCTCAAGGATTGCTATAATAATGGGAATAGTTGGATTTTATGGAGGCGCAAGATTAGCTATATCTGTTTTTGCCACTTTATTTATTGCTGGTTTAATCTGGGTTTTTTGGATTAAGAAAATTGTTAATATAAAAAGCGAACCATTGCTTTTAGAATTGCCTTCTTACAGAAAGCCTCTAATTAAAAATATTTTTGCTAAAAGCTGGATTAGAATGAAGGATTTTGTATATATAGTTATACCCTTATTAATACTGGGAGGAATAGCTTACGGTATTTTAAATATAACAGGTCTTACCAACCGCATAGTAAAGCCTCTTTCACCAATCACTACTTGGTTGGGACTGCCTAAAGTAACTATTATTCCTTTGGCATTTGGATTCTTGCAGAAAGATTTAACAGGGGCAATGCTTTTATCAGTTTTAAGCAGTAAAATATCTTTAGCCTTAACCCCTCTTCAAATATATACATTTGGTATAGCTTCTACAATTGGAATTCCATGCATAATTGCTTTAGGAATGCTCATTAGAGAATTTGGATTTAAGAAAGCGATAGTTTTAACAGTTACATCAATAGTTTATGCTCTTTTGTTTTCTGGTTTAGCCTGGAGAGTAATACTTGTTTTTTGAATAATTGGAACACTTCAGCCACTAGCCCATATTTGCCACTCGATCTTGAAAGCCTGCATGAATAAAGGATAAGATTTTTTATTTGGCACTATAAACTACCAAAAGCTGCTCCAGTTCTTTATTTTATGGATTAAGGTCCTTTATCTCAAAAGCAGATATAACTTTTCTTGCATCCCTTCCCCCTCGGGATACAATCCTGCATTTTTCTCCCTTGATGTTAAGGCAAGCTATACCAATAGTCTCAGTTGCCTCAATGGCACCTTGAGGGGAAAGATTAATATTTTTCTTTTTTTAAAGTACGTTTTAGGATACATAGAAGGAGCAAAGCAAGATGGGAGATGAATATATGAGCTTTTATTCTC
>JAGHCO010000005.1 GCA_021160405.1 Candidatus Aerophobota bacterium | reverse complement strand
GTTATAGACGATACTTTACACAGAGAATTAAAAGTTCTTGCAATAAAAAAAGGGAAAACTTTAAAGCAGTTGGTAAGAGAAATTCTAGAAGAATACCTGAGGAAGGCAGGTTAGCATGAAAAAGATAATACTCAAAGCGAAATATGGCTATTTTGTAGAAGAACCCTGTAATGAGGAAGGTCATAGGAAAAAATATATCTTAGGTTCTTACCATAACGATAATACAAGGGTTGAGCTAGAGATTTGCGAATGTCAATTAAAAACAATTCTTGAGGATCTGGAACAATTTAAAGAGTGGATAGAAAAAGGGAAAAAGCCAGAAATTAAAGGAAGATTAGAGGAAAGGAAGAGTTACATAGGATGACAAGTATAACTCTAACTTCAGGTCTTTATTCAGAAGAAGGACTGATAAGAAGGTTTATGGAGCAAAATCCAGAGTTAACAGAAAAAATGGCAAGAGAAATTTTTGACCATTTTTTATTCCACAGAAAGATAGTAAGGAGAAGGATAAGGTATCCCTGGGGTGTTAGAATAAGATACTTACCAAGAGATGTTTATAGAGGAAGGTATTTAGCACCTGGTGAAAGGATAACTTATACCTTAACTAGAAAGATGTATGCTTATATGTACTATGTTAAGGAAGAAATAAGGAGAACAACGCCAAGTCCTTTTGCTTTTATAGTAGCTTACGTTTATTCTTTCCAACCAGAATTTTATCCTATGGAAGATTTGAAGAAAAAATGCGATGAAGTAGAAGCAGAATTCGGTTCTTTAATACATGCTATAAAGCATGGGAGAAAAGGTATGGGACCACCAAGTGCTATTAGATATAAAGCAGAGGAAGAAAAGGAGGTAGATTACGATGAAATAGTAGGTCCTATAATACGGGAAGGTAAAATAATATGGGAAGGTCCAGAAGTTGTTTTGGATGAAGTTAGAAGGTATATTTTACTTTATGACACGAGACTAGATAGAGAAGGAAGACCTATAATTAAAAGAGAATATAGAGAAGACGAATTGAGAACAATTATCAGACCATGAGAGTTACTGTCGATATAGATGAAAAAAGCAAAAGATTGGCAAGATGGGTTTTATTCAATTTTATCGGTATATTTAGTTTACCCGAATTCTCTTATCTTAAAAATTTCGTCCCAAAAATATGGAAAACTAGAAGGGGTTGGCACTTTTCCTTGAATCACTTAAGAATGAGCTTTAGAGAGGCTTGTATGTATAGGTTATTGCTAAACGATGATAGGAAAAGGGTTAAGTTTGATTGGGAAAGTAAATATAAACCAAAACAAATTCTTTTTAACGTTAAAGATGGCTATAGAGCAAAGGAAGTAAGTCCCGACGAATTAATATGAAAAGAAGAAAAATTATTGGGAAGAGAAAAAAGATATTTTGGCTAGTTTGCTTAACAGTTTTGTTTATTGCAGGTTTATGGGCAATAGACGTTAGCGTAACTACTTTAAATGCAGGAGGCTATTTACAATCTTTGATTTTTACAAGAATAGATCCAAGAATCCATTATCATTTTGGCTTAATCCTATCAACTATTTGCTATCTAATCTTAGCTTTGCTATACATTCATGAGGTGATTAAATGAGCAAGGGAGAAATAGTTTTAACCATAGGATTGATTTTGCTAATGATTTCTATGTTAAACTTTTGCCTCTTCCATCTTCAAAAGGAAATTTTTATGAAAGGAATTCACTTTATAATTTTCTTTTTTACAGGAAGTTTGGGAATAGCGGATATGGTTTTGGGGATTAAAGCTATGATAAGAGAAGAAATAATGAGGAAGGAGATATATGGGGAAGAAATTTGAGGAAATATTGGTAGAATTTGGTTGGCTAATACTAATAATAATAGCTATACTTGCTTTGCTAAGGGCATTAAGAATAATATGAACCTCTGGGATTTCATAAAAAAGGAGAATAGAAAAGAAATAGTTGAGGATGTAGATTACATAGAAGTTGAATTTTTATCAGATATGCCCGTTTTTCTTGGAGTCGATTTAAAAAATCACGGACCTTTCAAAAAGGGAGAGAAAGCTTTAATTCCTCATGATAATGCTAAAGTTTTAGAGGAAAGGGGTGTAGTTAAAATCTTAATAGGTTAAAAATAAATTGTATGAGAAAATTTTTAATTTCTTTAGGGTTTAATTTTTTAATTTTCCTTCTTTTAGCTAAGCTTGTTCACGCAATGACAATAACCTTCGAATCCTACTACGGCTATCACATCCTAAAGCCAACCAATAAAGATTACGTCTTCATAAACGTAACTACTGATGAGCCAGCAAATCAGTGCTTGCTTGAATGGGAAAACCAGACTGGAACCTACAATCTCACGATGGAGAATTCGAGTGCTACTAACTGGTATAGAAATCAAACCAACTTGGAGGATTGCACCTACAAGTTTAGGGTTTGGTGCGAGAATCAGAGTGGCTCTTGGAGTGTTACTGGATATAGAGGCGTTACGGTTGATACCACACCTCCGCTAATACTTTCAAATCAAACCGACCCAACATCGCCAACTTTATACGAAGAAGGGAAAACCTACAAATTTAATGCAACCTTTGATGCTAATGTCTCTGGGGTGAGGCGAGTTTATTTAGAGTTCGATGGCGTTAATTACACCACAACCAGAGATGAAGGATTGGTTCTCTATTTGCCTTTTGAGGAGATAGATGCGGGCTGGGTAACTCCTGATTACTCCGATTACGGTAACAACGGCACGATTTACGGAGCAGTTTGGGTCAATGGAAAATTCGGGAGGGCTTTGGAGTTTGATGGAGTGGATGATTATGTGGAAGTGCCTGTTACCTCATCCTTAGAGCCTAAGAATGCCATTACAATAGAGG
>JAGHCO010000037.1 GCA_021160405.1 Candidatus Aerophobota bacterium | reverse complement strand
TTTTTAATGATTTAACAAGTACCCTTTTGGTTACATTTTAGATGATTTAATGCGAAATCTTGACAATTTGGGAGAAAGTTGTATAATATGTAATAAAATGGAAGATTTTGGTGGAATTTGTAGCAAACTAGACAACATTCCAGAGGAGACTTAAATGTTTGGCCCTCAGAGACATAATGAGATTATTCAACTGATCACGGAAAGGGGAATCATTCGTATTTCTGAGTTGAGTACGAGATTAAGGGTCTCTGAGAATACAATTAGGCGAGATTTACGGAGTTTAGAGAAGCTCGATATATTACAAAGAGTACACGGAGGTGCTATTTTAAAAGATTTTTACAAATTTAAAAGCAAGGATCTCCCTTTTATCAGCCGTGAAGGAAAATATGTTGAGGAAAAAGATCGTATTGGACGAAGAGCTGCAGATTTGATCAGGAGCGAAGAAATAATCTTTTTAGATGCTGGGACAACAGTAGCATATGTGCCCAAACATATAAAGCATCGTTCTCGCCTGACAGTAATAACCAATGCTCTAAATATCGCTATGGAAATGAATGGACAGGGGAAAATTGTAGTTATTCTGACGGGAGGAATTTTCAGAAAAGAAATCAATTGCCTTATAGGATTTCCAGCAGAAGATTTCATTGGAGGTCTTGAGATAGATAAAGCATTTATTGGAGCAAGTGGAGTAAGCGTCGACAAAGGAGTAACAAATCTGGTACCTCTTGATACAGGAGTTAAGAAAGCGGCAATAAAAGCTGCCAAAGAAGTAATCTTATTAGTAACTCATGACAAACTTAATAAAACAAGTTTAGATTACGTTGCCCCAATAACAGCTGTGCATAAAATAATTACAGATAAAAATGCTCCTCCACAGAAAATACGCGATTTCGAAGCACAAGGTATCGAGGTTATTTTAGCCTGAAGTGGCTTTTGGACTGTTGGAGTCGATTCTTTATCTACAATGAAGATAGGTGGTGGAGCAGGAATAATAGGCTTGGATGATACGATGAAAAAATTAGGTTTTTAATAGGAGGGTTTGTAGGATTGAGAAATTTCTTAGGACAAGTAAGTTCGAGGATTGCAATAAAGGGCTTAAATAAAAATACAGGAGGTAAGTAATGCAAACAGAAAGATTTTTAGGTAGAAAAGAGGAAAAGACAATGTTTGATAGAATTAGTAGGATACGAAAAAATCTATTGGCGACCCAGCCTAGAATTTGCGCAGAAAGAGCTCTTTTAATAACCGAATCTTATAAGAAGACTGAGGGACTCCCAATTGTACTAAGACGGGCATATGCTTTAGAAAAGATATTGGAAAAAATGAGTATATACATTGAGAACGATCAATTAATAGTTGGAAACCAAGCAAGTACGCCTCGTGCGGCGCCTATTTTCCCAGAGTACTCTGTCAATTGGATAGAAAAGGAGTTAGACACATTTGATAAAAGAAGTGGAGATGTATTTTTAATTGATGAAGATACAAAAGAACAACTGAGATCGATATTTAAGTATTGGAAAGGGAAAACTCATGAGGATGAAGTCCTTCGGAATTTTCCAGAAGAAGTTAAATTAGCAGAAAAAGTAGGAGCGATTCATCCTGGAGGTATAACTCATACAGGAGATGGACATATAATTGTAAACTATAAGAAAATTCTCAATCAGGGTTTCAGAGGGATTATTAGAGAAGCAGAGGAGATATTAAATACTCTTGATTTAACAAATCCCGATGATGTGCGAAAAATGGATTTTCTTCAATCAGTATCCATCGCTCTTCGAGCAGCAATAAAATTTGCTAAAAGATATGCTGAGAAGGCAAAAGAATTGGCGAAGGAAGAAAACAATCCACGGAGAAAACGTGAATTGGAAAAAATAGCTCAGATTTGCAGTTGGGTTCCTGAAAACGCTCCGCGTACATTTTATGAAGCTTTACAGACAGTTTTCTTTGTACACTTAATTATTCAGATAGAAAGCAATGGCCATTCTGTCTCTCTTGGTAGATTCGATCAATATCTATATCCGTTTTACAAAGAAGATACTAAGAAAGGAATTCTTAATAAAGAAGAAGCATTAGAGCTAATTGCTTGTTTCTTTTTAAAGTTAAATACGATAAATAAAGTTAGACCTTGGTCCCATACCCAATTTGGAGTTGGATACGCGACTTACCAAAATCTAGTGATTGGAGGAGTAACACCGCAAGGAGAAGATGGAACTAATGAACTATCTTATCTTTGTTTAGAAGCAGATAAAAAGGTAAGATTACCTCAACCAAATTTATCAGCTCGGTATCATGATGGTTGCCCAATGAATTTTTTAATTGAGTGTGCTAAGCTGATTAGAATGGGGTTCGGAATGCCTGCAATGTTTAATGATGAGGTAATTGTTCCAGCATTACTTAATATAGGTGTTCCAGTTGAAGATGCCCGAGATTACGCAATGGTAGGTTGCGTAACACCAGTTGTTCCCGGAAAATGGAATCATCGTCCTACAGGCATGACTTTTCTGAATTTAGGAAAAATATTGGAGCTAGCTTTAAATAACGGCAAGGATCCTCGAACAGGAATTCAACTATGTCCAGGGAATGGAGATCTCAAGACATTTAATTCGTTTGAGGATGTTTGGAAAGCATGGGAAAAACAATTAAAATTTTTCACTCGTCTACATATTGTAGCTGATAATATTTGTGATTTGTCATTAGAGAAGCACGACTCTGACCCATTCTGTTCCGCGTTCATAGACGATTGTATAAAACGCGGTAAAACTGCTAAACAAGGGGGAGCTATCTACGATTTTACAAGTGGTCTTCTAACAGGGGCTAGTACTGTTGGAGATTCATTGGCAGTTATAAAGAAGTTAGTTTTTGAAGACAAGGTAGTTGATGCTCAAGAACTAAAAGAGGCAATGGACAGAAATTGGGAGGGAGAGAAGGCAAATAAGATAAGGAATATGGTATTGAAAGTTCCGAAATTTGGTAATGACAGTGATTATGTGGATTCATTGGTAGTTAAAGTTTATGAATCTTACTTTAAATTAATTCCAAACTACAGAACTACCCGTTATGGACAAGGGCCTATCGGATGTAGATGGACACCTTCAACAGCTACAATTTCCGCGAATACTCCTTTTGGAGGTGAGGTTGGTGCTACACCAGATGGACGAAAAGCTGGAGAGCCTTTAAATGAAGGTGCTTCTCCTTTCCATGGAGCAGACCAGAACGGTCCAACGGCTGCTATAAAATCTGTGGCGAAATTACCTAATGTTCTCATGGCTGGTGGACAATTACTTAATTTGAAATTTTCCCCTTCAGCATTAAGTGGTGAAAATAATCTGCGTAAGTTTGTCTCTCTGTTGAAGACTTTCTTTGATTTAAAGGGCTTTCATGTACAATTCAATGTAGTTTCAGCTGAGATTCTAAAAGATGCACAGAAACACCCTGAAAGATACCAAGATTTGATAGTAAGAGTAGCAGCATATTGTGCCTTATTTGTGACACTTGATCCGGCAGTACAAAATGACATTATCGCCAGAACTGAACATGAAATGATAACATGAGCTATCCTGAAAAAAAAGGGCTGATATTTAAATTTCAACGATATGCAATTCAAGATGGTCCAGGAATAAGAACATCTGTATTTTTGAAAGGATGCCCTCTGAGATGCAAGTGGTGTAGTAATCCAGAATCATGGTTTCCTTATCAAGAGATTTTTTTTCGTCAGGAGAAATGTTTTCAATGTGGGGATTGTATTTATGCATGCCCTAGGAAAGCAATTACTTGGAACAACGACGGGATACAAATTAACAGAAAGCTTTGTGATGGATGTGGAAAATGTGTAGCAGTTTGTCCTACAGATGCATTAAGTTTAGTTGGTAGATATTTTAGCTTAAAAGAAGTCATGGAGGAAATAGAAAAGGATGTTTTATTTTACTATAACTCTGGGGGGGGAGTTACATTAACAGGAGGAGAGCCGACTATGCAGATCGGCTTTGTAGCAGAATTGGCGAAGAGATTACAAAAAGAAAGAATTTCAGTAGCTTTAGATACATGTGGCTATGCAAGTTGGGACAGGCTTATTAGAGTGTTAGAGTTTACAGACGTAGTATTATACGATTTTAAAGTTATGGATCCTAATAAACATAAGGAACTTACAGGGGTAGAAAATGATTTGATTTTACAAAACGCTATAAGGATATCCAGGATGGGTATACCAATAATTGCTCGACTTCCCATAATCCCCGGTTTTAATGATTCAGAAAAGGAAATAGAAAATAAACTGACATTTTTACAGAAATTAGAAACGGTGGTTCGAGTTGATCTCTTACCATAC
>JAGHCO010000133.1 GCA_021160405.1 Candidatus Aerophobota bacterium | reverse complement strand
TGAAAGGGAGCATTTAATGAAAACAAAATTTTTTCAACGAATAAATAAGGCAAAATGGGGTTATCTCTTTATTACACCCAGCTATATTTTCTTTATCGCTTTTGTTTTAATTCCGTTAATCTGGGCAGTTCGCTTAAGTTTCTTTAAGGCAGGATTGCTTGAGAGCTCTTGGGTGGGATTAAAGAACTACCAGCATTTGATTTATGATCCTATTTTTAGAATAGCCTTTAGAAATACCCTTCTATTTGTGATGGTAATAGTTCCTGCTAATGTTGTACTTTCTCTTTTTATTTCTGTAACTATATTTCCTCTAAGCAAGCCTCTACAAGCTTTCTTTCGCTTAGCCTTTTATCTTCCGGTAGTAGCCAGTGGAGTAATTCTGTCCTTAATATGGTTCTGGATCTTTAACCCTGTTTATGGCTTGCTTAACTACATTCTTTCTATATTTCATTTAGGTCCTGTTCTGTGGTTGGGTAGTACTAAATGGGCTCTTCCTTCCTTATCCTTTGTAGTGATAACTATGACTTTAGGTCAACCAATAATCCTTTTTTTAGCTTCCTTGGGTAATATTCCTAAAGAGCTATACGATGCAGCTAAAGTGGATGGAGCTAATGAAGGACAACAATTTTGGAAGATAACTCTTCCTCTGCTTAAACCTACCACTTTATTTGTACTGGTTACTCAAACCATAGGAGTGTTTCAAATCTGGGTGGTAATTTACCTTCTTACTCAGGGAGGACCTGCCTATGCCACGGAAAGTATTGTTTATCTTCTCTACCAAACAGCTTTTGATTTTTACAAGTTTGGTTTGGCTTGTGCTCAGGGGATTGTTCTTATGATTATAATTTTTATCGCTAGTTTCATTCAATTTAAGTGGTTTGCTACTGCGGTGGAGTATTAAAATGAGAACAGAAATTTATCCTTCTATTTGGAAAGGGTTGAAAATTCTTGCGCTGTTGGTAGTAATAATATTAGCTATCACTTTTTTGATGCCTCTATATTGGATGGTTACCGGCTCTTTTAAAGTAATGACCGCTACCTATGTTGTGCCTCCAGATTTGTTCCCCAAAAATCCTACCATAGAAAACTATATACAGCTCCTCTTTCGCAATATCCCGTCTTTTCGTTGGTTAACCAATAGTTTTATAGTAGCCGGCGGAGCTACTATTTTGATTATCCTCTTTAGCTCACTTGCAGGCTACTCTTTTGCTAAAAAGAGGTTTCCTGGAAGAACAATTCTTTTCTGGCTTCTCTTAGCTACAATTATGCTGCCTCTTCAGGTTACATTTATCCCTCTTTTCATTTTGATGAGGAGACTTAATCTTTTTAATACTCTTTTAGGGATGTTATTGCCCGGAGTTGCTTGGCCCTTTGGTATCTTTTTAATGAGGCAATTTATACAGACAATTCCTTCAGAGATAATTGATGCTGGCCGCATCGATGGAGCTTCTGAGATAGGTATATGGTGGAGAATTATAATTCCTCTTTCTAAGCCTGCTTTAGGTGCTCTGGGTATCTTTAGTTTTATGGGAGTTTGGAATGACTATATGTGGCAATTAGTGATGGCCAAAGATGTGAAAATGATGACTTTACCCGTGGGAGTCTCGGGCGTAATGCGAGGACAAACTCTTATAAATTATGGATTAGGTATGGCTGGAGCTACTTTTGCCTTCATCCCTATGTTAGTTATTTTCTTAGTTTTCCAGAGCTATTTTGTCAAAGGGTTAACTATGGGAGCTGTTAAAGGATAAGAGGCAAACATTATTGAAAGAAAAATGTTAAAATACAAAGATATGAGCCTTCACTTGAGCTATGGCAGAAGCATAAAAATCAAGCTCTTGAAGTAAACAGCTAATTTATTCGTTTAAGGACATAGTGTTTAAGATCTCAAAAAAGGGGGGGATGGCAAATGAGAAAGAAACAAGGAGAAAAGTTTTCCTCAATAAAAAAGTCCTTGGAAATATTTAAGAAAGCTGAAGAGTTAATACCTGGGGGGACGCAGCTTTTGAGCCGTCGTCCAAGACAGGCTGCCTATGGAGTTTCTCCTATGGTTGCTGAAAGGGCAAAGGGAGGTTATTTCTGGGATGTTGATGGAAACAAATATATTGATACAGTAATGGCTGTAGACTCAGTAATTCTTGGTTATTGTGATCCAGATGTAGACAAAGCAGTAATAGAGCAGATAAAGAAAAGTACCACTTTTAGTCTTCTTCACCCCATAGAAGTTGAACTTGCTGAAGAAATTATTAGGACAATTCCCTGTGCCGAAATGGTGCGCTTTGGGAAGGGTGGTGGAGAGGCTGATGCGGTAGCAATAAGAATTGCTCGTGGTTTTACAGGCAGAGATAAAGTTGCCTTTTGTGGGTACCATGGATGGCATGATTGGTATATATCAGCAAATTTAGAATCTTCAGGTAATTTAAATAAATATCTTCTTCCTAATGTCCCTACCAAGGGAGTTCCTAAATGTTTAAGTGGAACAGCTATTCCTTTTGAGTATAATAACCTATCTTCTTTAAAAGAAGTGTTAGAGAAAAATAAAGAGGAAGTAGCCTGTGTTATAATGGAGCCCTCAAAGACTAATTTACCTGTTAAAAATTATCTTAATGATGTAAAAGAGCTTGCCCATAAGTATGGTGCTCTTCTTATATTTGATGAGATAAATACAGGATTTCGCCTTGCCTTAGGAGGGGCTCAGGAATTTTATGATGTTACTCCGGATATGGCTGTTTTTGGAAAGGCTATGGCAAATGGATATCCTCTTACGGCTGTAGTAGGCCGGCGTGATGTAATGGAGGTTTCAAAAGATATGTTTATTTCAAGCACCTTCTGGGATGATAATTCCACAATAGCTGCAGGACTTGCCTGCATAAGAAAAATTAAAAGAGAAAAGGTTACTGACCATATATGGAAAATGGGTGGGCGTTATGCAAAAGGATGGAATGAGATTGTTAGAAAGTTGGGGATTAAGGCAGAACTAAAGGGTTTCCCCTGTATGACAAGTATTGCATTTAATTACGGTAATAAATCTTTTGTGAATCAATTAAATACGCTTTACTGCCAGGAGCTTGCTAAAGAAGGAGTATTTGGATATATAGGGTATTCATTTAACATTTCTTTTGCTCATAAGGAGAAAGAAGTAGACAAAGTGCTTGAAGCTGCTGAAAGAGCTCTATCAGTTGTAAAAAAAGCTATTGATCAGGGAAGTGTTAAAGGATATTTGAAAGCTGAAGAATCAAAGCCGCTGTTTGATAAGAGGATGGTGTAGGAGAGAGGTGGGAAATCCAAATATTGTAGCGGTTCGATTTATCGAGCCCATTAATATGGGG
>JAGHCO010000085.1 GCA_021160405.1 Candidatus Aerophobota bacterium | reverse complement strand
GTTAAAGGCTGGGAGATTAGTGAAGATGCTAAAAGCGTAACTCTCTTTCTTCGAAAGGGAATGAAGTGGAGTGATGGGGCTCCTTTTACTGCTGATGACTGGCTATTCTGGTATAAAGACATAGTTCTTAATGATGAACTTACCCCAGTTAAACCTTCTTTTCTAATGTATGGGGGAGAACTGGGAAAGGTGGAAAAAATAGATGAGTATACCGTTAAGTTTAGTTTCACCAAGCCCTACGGAATGTTCATTGAATATCTTCAAACCCAAATTACATATGCTCCCAAACACTATCTAAAGGAATTTCATCCTAACTATGTTCCCATGGATAAAGTAAAGGAAATGATGAAAAAAGAAGGCTTTACTTTGTGGACTGACTTTTTTCTTGATAAGAATGAGTATTTTGATAATCCAGAGCGACCAATGATAGAAGCCTGGTATCCCTTAGATTCATATGATACGCCTATACAAAGACTTGTGCGTAATCCCTATTATTGGAAAATAGATACTGAGGGAAATCAACTCCCTTATATTGATAAAGTTCAGCGCACGCAGCTTCCAGTGGAGGCTATGGTTCTTCAAGCTGTTGCCGGTAAAATAGATTATCTAAACAGACATATATCCAATCTACAAAATTACCCACTCTTTATGCAAAATAGAGAAAAAGGTAACTATCGATTAGTTTTTGGAACTCCCCCGGGACTAAATTACGGCACCATTTATCTTAATTTCTTTCATAAAGACCCTGTCCTTCGCAAGCTTTTCCGCGATAAACGATTTCGCATAGCTTTATCTATAGCTATTAATAGAGATGAGATAAACGAGCTGTGCTTTAAGGGATTGGCTATTCCTTCCCAACAAGCTCCCAGTCCCGGTGACCCCTGGTATGAGGAAAAATTTGGCAAAGCTTATACAGAATATAATCCTGAGCGCGCTAATGAAATTCTGGATGAAATGGGATTAAAATGGGATGAGAACCATGAATACAGGTTACGGCCCGATGGTAAAAAGTTAAGAGCGGTAATGATTATGCTTGGCGGAGAAGCCCAGGAAGCTCCTTATGCAGAAATCCAGGAGCTTGTAAAAAAGTACTGGAAAGAGATAGGATTTGAGATAGTGGTTAAACCTACGGATGTAAGATTATGGGTACAGCGTATGAAAGCAGGTGATTTTGATATAGGTGGATATGCAGGAAATGCCGGGTCTGCGGGATATTCTCCGGTAAAAAGTGTATTCGTCTTTCCTTTCTGGAATAGCTGTTATTGGGGAACACAATGGGGTCTTTGGTTCGCTACCGCCGGTAAATCTGGAGAAGAACCTGCTCAAGAAGTAAAGCGTTTGATGGAAATTTACGACGAGATTCGCGCTGAAGTATCTATGGAGAAAAGAATTTCTCTCTATAAGAAAGCATTTACAATACATATGGAAAATTTATGGTTAATAGGGATTGTAAATCGAGCCCCTCAACAATATTTTTATGTAGTCACTAACCGCTTTAGAAATGTGCCCAATCATCTCCAAATGGAATCAGGGTCAAATTGTCGTAGTGCCTACTACGCCAGTCAATATTTCATTAAAGAGTAGGGTGAGGATATAAATTTAGGGTAAGAGTAAATTCAATGGGAGAAGGAATAAATAAATTTCCTTCTCCCAAAAAAGAATTTAATGGAAATTATCGAAGAAGTGAAAAAAATTTTCCTCTAATGGTTTCTATATCTGAATTAGGATAGCAGAGGTTAGTAAAATACCAATCATTATACTTTCTATCTTTATATGATCGCTCTTATAAGTCACATTCTCTCCACCCACAAGGGGTGGGGCTTTCCAAAATCTCTCACTGATCTATTTCTTTGAAAAGATTTAACTATTCGCCTATTTTCTCTTTTTTCTGATATCTCACATACCTTTGAATCTCCCCTACCGTCACTCTGCCTCCCGCAGCTCTGACAAAATATCCATCAGTCCAGAGTTTTCCACTCAGCATCTTCTGACAAAACCCGGAAATTCAGGAAAGATCTCATTTCTTGAGATGATCTTTATGATATTCACCAGCTTTGCTAATCCTGCGCAGTTATCAATGAAAAGATTCATAAGTTTTTCGAAGTTTATGAAGGAGAAAAATGAGAGAGGTAAAATTTCCCCCTTTAAAAAACAAATGTCTCATGTAGAGAAGGAAAGTTACATTTTAAATGACTTAAGAGGTAGTGGGGGGTGAACAGTCTATTCTCTCATCACCAAAAGAGAACGTCCACACTAAAAACTATCTTTTTCTTGTCACATAATAATACCCGTAAATCCCTACCCCACCATAATCTAAGGTCTCTGCAGCATCTTCGCGGCGGTAGTAATAATTAGGTGCCTTAGCTACAAATCCGTAGATAGCTCCATTATCTTTAATATAAGCCGCTAATCTATCACCAAAATTATAGCTGGCTACATACTCACCAAAATCAAAATTAAGATATTTTTTAAGGAATAATCCTGCTTCGATTATTTCTAAATCGTGCATTCCTCCGTAACTTAACACTCCATCTGGCTGGTTATAAAACTGCCCTAACTTGTACAAGGCAGGGAAAAAGCTATGCTCAGGTTGGTCAATAAAATGCATACAAGTAAAGGCTGCCATTTTAAAGGCCTGTTCAGCATATTGTTTATAGATCTCTTCTCCCGAGCTTAAATACTTTACTAAAGCAAAAGCGGATAAATTGGCTAATGCATCCGTATGATTTGGAGCATTCTCTCCGCTTCCACAAACACGAAGAGCGTTTGGTTTTCTCTTAAAAAAATACCAGTCAATATACCTGATGCACATTTGCTTTAATTCATTTGCTCTTACAGAATTGACCCCCTCGTAAATATTCGCTAATTCCCAAACCTGGATTATCCAGTTATTCACTGTTCCTCGTCCCTCAGCTTTTGGAACTCCTTTTAAATCAGGATATGTATTTCGACAATTAAATCCTCCGTCAGAATTCTGCATTCTTAAAAGAGTATGAGCATACCTTGAAGCATAATCAAGACACTTTTTAGCTCTATTATCCTTAAAATATCGTAACCCATAATAAGTATAAAGTAATGCTCTGATTATAATACCTAAGTCTGAGGGTCTTGATGCATTAGTTAATGCCGGTTTGCCTTCACTGTCCCAACCAATAGGCGTGAGCAAATCGCCATTATCAAATTGATGCGATTTCTTGACTACTGCCTCTACGCACTCAAATGCTCTATTAACATAGCTTTTATCCTTGGAAATTAGCGCTGTCGTAATAATTACCGGAATAATTCGGTAAGCATGAATAAAAGAGACTCCTATCCTAAGCCTGGGTTCCAAAGAATCTAATGTATACATAGAGGGAACAATATTGTTTAAAGACATAGTTTTCCAGGGTAATTTGACTGCTGTTTTTCCCATTTTTACGAGAGATGGTTCTACTTCTCCTACAGCATAAAACTTGCGACAAGAAACACCTTGAGTAGTGCGAACAAATAGTATATGTTTCCCTTTACGAGCTATTATCTTCGTCTTATAGACTCCTTCTTTTTCCTTAGTCACGGAGATAACTTGCTCATCTAAATAGACTTTTGGTTTCTCTTTAGAATAGATTTCCACTCTTTCTGATTTGCCCGCGGTTATCAGTGGATTTACTCTAATGCTAATAGGATTTGGCAGGAATTCAAAGATCACTTTATCTCTTTTATTATCCCCTTTTATCAGTATTTGAAGATTAAAGACATTACCTCTATGTGGATCAGTTCCTGATTTTAAATAGCAGGACTTACCAAATGAGGATATTCTTATCTGAGGAACTCTTCCGTATTTATCAAAGAGATTTATATTCTTGTCCACCATTTTTTCAAAATATGGCTCGTAGTGACCCATAAATCCTTCTTGAAAGTATTCAATGTCTCTCCATTCCGAAATATCATTCTGACGGTACTTGTTATATAATGGATACCAGACGCTGGATACTTCAGTTCTTTCCGCTTCTTTCGGGTAATCTACCACTAGCTTAATTTTATTGTTATTAAGTAATATCTCCATAGTAATATTACCCAACTTTCTCTTTTCCTCACTAAAACATTTTACTCCCACCATTTTTATTCTATTCTGTCTCCTATCAAAAACTACTTTTTCTGGAGGATTATCAAGATATATTCCTTTAACATGCTTAACATGAAGAAATGGGAAAAACTTTTCCCCATCCACATAATAAGTAGGGACAATTCCCCACATACCCATTTCTCTTTCATATCCATTGGGATGATAGATCAATTGTTGTAAAGTCCCGAATTGTCCGTGAACATACACCATAAAAATCCTTGGTTTTACGGTATCCACCAAGACAGAAACATCTTCATTTGATAAGACGTACCACGATTCTCCTAGTTTTTCAGTCTTTAAGAACTCTGATAAGTCAGTAGACGGCAAGAAATCCTTTCTCCCTCCATTTTCCATAGATATCCTCCTCTTTCAAATATCGAAATTGCTATATTTTACACTTCTGTTCTCACTAATTATCTATAGTCTCAAGATTTATTAGAATTCATATTTTCAAGATCCTGGCAGTATTCTGAAACATATCTTACCCGTTCTATATCTGCGGGCGGAGGCACTTCATCAGAAGCCCCGAGAATAAGCCTCCCGTAGAAAAGTTCTATTACTCTTTTCACAAAATCTTTAAATTCATCCAGCGGATAATTAGGAAGAAACATTATAGCTGGGATACCATCCAAAAGTATTTTATCTCCTATTATTTGCTTTATCTCCTCTATAGTAACATCTCCCTGGGGGAGTGGAGTAAGAGCCTCCAGGCCATCAAAAGGTAAATCCTTAAGATACTTAAGCAAAGACCTAAAACTCCCATCAATATGAATATGGGTATATATACCCTGCTTTCGTAACTGCCCGGACCTTTTCTCGTAAAAAGGAAGACAATACTTTTCAAAGTAACGAGGAGAAACTATATTTGCATCTATATTTTCTCCAAAATTCATTATTTTTACTTTCCCGTAGGAAATAATATCCTGGGTGAAACAATCATAAGACTCATCAATCGCCCTCATAACTCTTTCAACTTTTTCTGGTATGTCAGCTAAAGCATATACCAGATTCTCCGTTCCCATCCATTCCAAAGCAAGACTCTGATACGGGGAATGAGGAAAGAAACACTGTGGCTCACCTCTATTACCAACAAATTTACTACCTCTTTCAAAATTCTCTTTTATGAAAATCAGATGCCTATTTTTAAAAAGATATTCTGCCTTTTTCATATCTTCGGTATTTTTAATAGGAAATTGTATTGTGCGCCATCCACCATCAGAAGATTGTCTTAGCTTACGAATCAACTGTCCCTCGGGAGTATCAATGATTAAAACCTTTTCTTTTCCTTTTATTTTTTCTTTTATCTTTATCTTTTTTGTGTATTCTATTCCCAGTTCGGAAGGCATACCCGTGTGGTAAGCGTAATACCTGATAGATACATCTAAATCATCAAAGAATTCCATTAAACTCATCTTTTGGTATCTCGGAGGAAGAGTACCGCGAGCTTTATGCCATTGGTACCACCACTCAATTCGCGGTTGAAATAGAACTTTCGCTCTACCATTTTTTGCAAATATACTTAAGTTTTTTTCTCGTTTAGTCATATGAAGCTACACAGCTTATTTAGGTCGAATCCAGATTAAGCTTGACCAGGCCATATCTCCATCAAATTGCGTAGCACGCACATAATAGCAACTTTCTTTTGAAAAACTCTCATCATGCCAGGTTAAGTGAAATGTCTTTCGTTGAGTATCAAAACCCCGATCTTCTCCAAAATCACCAAAACGGGCGGTTACTTCGCCATTCTTTATCACTACTACCTCAATTAAGGGCCCGTGAGTACAGGAAACTAAGATATCAATCTCCACTGAAGTAGCTTCAATTTCAGAACCCATTGGTTCTCCTTCTGCTTCTACCCAAACCAGAATCTTTTCAAAACTTGTAGCATAACAGCGTCTGGCTCGTAATGCTTCAAACAGACTTTGACGCGTTAGCTCACGAGCATATATTGCCGCTACTCCCCCAGTATAAGGAAAGATCTGTTTGCCACCCCGGTGGGGATGAATCATAGGAACAGTGCCACCCGGAACCGTACAATGGTTATCTGAACCACCTATCACGCCTAGACGGAAACCATGTTTTAAGGCATACCGGTAGTAGTGCCCTGGATCTGGATGGCGACCCTCAATAGTGGGCCGAGAACTTGCGTATTCTTCTGAAGAACCCCACTGTGAGTAAACCTCCATCACTGGCTCAACATCCTGACCACCAAAATAACTCTTTGCGAAATTTCTTCCGCATACACTACGACTCGTGTGGTGACAGATTGC
>JAGHCO010000174.1 GCA_021160405.1 Candidatus Aerophobota bacterium | reverse complement strand
TATTAGGTTAAGGGTGATCCCTATAACAAAACACACAACTCTCTTTAAAATAGTGGTTATACAGGCTAAAGTTACCTCAATGGAAGCTGCAGCTAATCCGTAGATGCGAGGAGATTCCAGAATATTAAGATCAGTTTCCTTAGTTGCACCATTTGTTCTCTCGGAAGCTGAGCGAAGGTTCCTGATTTTCTTCTACCCATCTTGCGACCCTGGAACCTCACACACAAGTCTTGGATGAGCCTTAATGGACATATCCGCAGGAAGCAAAAGGAGTTCCTTTCTCACCGCAGCCTCGAGCCTTAAGAGTTTTCTCATTTCTTATGTTGTAGTCAATATGGGAATGGGATCCTGCTCTTCTTATATGCTAGATTCTCTATGCTATCAAAACCACAATCAGCAATATCAAGATAGGACAAAAGCGAGTGTTTCCGAATGAACTTTCTTCTCTCGGGAATAAAGAAAGAGTCATCTAATTTATCTGCTGGACTCATTATACATCCAACAGAAAGTTCAAGACCAATATCTATCTAAATACTCGTGGTTATCGATGGAAACCTGGGAGTTAGCAGAGCCGTTCAGGAAGTATTTTAAAAGATTCCAATCCAGCTTTGCGTGAAGTACCTTTATAGTTACTATGTATATCATTATAAAGTTTCTATTTCAAAGCAAGAGAGGTAATTAAACTCTTTCTAATATTACAGGATGCCTTATGTAACAAGTTGCGGGCATCTTAGAAATCTTTTCAAAGAATATAATGCAATACTTCTATTCCTTATTCAAAGGGGATTAGAAGTTGAGGTGTTGAATTTTGATTCAGAAATGGAACTCATCTAGACACGTTTCCAGCATCCTCAACTTCCAAGAACTAACGATATTATTGAAAGAGCCGTTAGTAAACTTAGAGATAAAATTACAGGTTGCTATAGCTTTATTTATTCTGAAACAGCTTGGAATTCTGTAAAGATAGCCATTATGAACTGCCGCTTTCATAAGTTCACCTGCAGCCACGCTGAAGGGCATAACGGTAAATCTCCTCTTGAATTAGCAGGTGTTGCACAAGGGATATAAACTGGATTAATTTTTTCAGAAAAGCCAACAATAGTGGGATACACAACCAAAAGTTTTCGCTCAAATTAACATCTGATAAGAAAAAGAACGAAAAAATTGCTAAAAATTTGGCCGAGTTTCTATAGTTTATAGCAGACTTAACACTCTTTTAAGGAGGAGAAGTATGAATGACACTTCTTACTTGATGGGAATTGATATAGGTACTACTTACACTAAAGTGGGAATATATGACTTTTTTGGGAAAGAGGTATTATTTAAGAAAACTTCCACACCCATGATCTCACATTATTACGGTGAGGCAGAGTTTAATCCTAATTTCATATGGAGAGATCTCATTAAAGTTATTCAAGAGATACCCTTCAAATATCGAAGTCAAATAAAAGCACTTAGTTTGTCTAGTTTTGCTGAAACCGTCTATCCTTTAGATTCTGCTGACAATCCGCTATATAACGGTATTGCTTGGTTTGATCAAAGAACGAAACCCCAAAACAAAAAAGTAGAAAATTTGTTGGGTACCTCTTTTATTAGAAAAACTACAGGACTTTTCCCTAGTTGGATTTATAGCATTAATAAGATCTTGTGGTTTAGAGAAAATAAGCCCAGACTATATCAAGATGTACGAACCTGGCTTGATAACGCGGGTTACATTATTTTTAAACTTACGGGAGAGAAAATAATTGATTATTCGCTGGCCTGCCGGACAATGATGTTTAATGTATGGGAGAAGAGATGGGACACAAAAATACTGGATGAATTTGAAATCGATACCTGCGTTTTGCCAAAACCTGTTCCCAGTGGAACAGTCGTAGGAAAAGTGAGCAAAAAAGCGTCCAAAGAAATGGGTTTAAGTCAGAATATCTTGGTAGTCTCGGGGGGACATGATCATCTTTGTGCAGCTTTATCCACGGGTACTATTGAAAAGGGGAAAATCCAAGATTCTACTGGTACTACTGAGAGCATTCTTATTGGCTTAAAGAATGCGAAAAAAATAGACGTTGAGGCTGCTAAAGAAAGCTTTACTGTGGCCAATCATGTAGCAAGAGATACATTTTGTCTATTCCAAGGTACTTACTGTGGAGGACTTTTGCTTGATTGGTTCTTAGATAAGGTAATAGGAAATGTCAACTATCAGATTATAGAAAAGATAAAATGCGAACAAAGTATTCCTATGTTTATTCCTTATCTGCGTGGTAGCGACTTTGGCCCGATGTCGGGAGCTTTGATTGGTCTAAAGGATTTTCACGACAAGAATAGTGTTTTATGTAGTATTGTTGAAGCTATTGCCTTTGAGTTAAAGAAAATGGTTGATAGTTTAGAAAAAATTATTGATACTTCTAATTGGGTTATAAGAAGTATAGGTGGCGGTGCTAAAAATGACGTATTGTTAAGATATAAAGCTAACCTACTTAATAAGCAGGTTGAAGTTCCAATGAACCAGGAAGCTAGTTGTCATGGAGCAGCTCTTCTGGCCGGAATAGGGAGTGGCATATATAAAAATGAGGTAGAAGCAGTTAAGGAAACTCTTAAAATATCTAAAGTTTACAGCCCTGAGTCCTCGCAGATAGAGAAGATCCAGTTAAGATACCATAAATATCGAAAAATAGTAACAAGTTATGGAGATATAGAGAAAACAACTATGTAGAGAAACTACAAACTATTTATGTTAATAATTGCTTCAATAATTAGACAAAGAGGCAATATTAGTGTCATACCTTTATTAAATTAATAGATGTGATTTCGATTTGTTAAAGAAGTCGTGAAAATTTGATAAACCAAAGTGTTAGAAGGAGGTAGTTATGAGCAAAGCAGGTGTTCATTTGCTAGTATGGACTATTAATTTGGAGGAAAATTTAGCCGGGTATTTTGAAAAAGCAAAGTTAGCGGGAGCTGATGGGATAGAAATTCCTGTAATGAATCCCATGGAACTGGATTTCAAAATAACTCAGAAAATAGCACGAAATTTGGAAAGATTTGGTTTGGAATGTACCTGTGGAGGTGGTTTAGGCAGAGATCCTAGTCTTATTAATGAACACGTAGATGCCCGAAAAAGAGGAAGGAAATATCTGAGAAGATATGTGGATATATGTGTAGATATGAACAGTCATTTTTTGGCGGGTGTACTCTATGGTGGTTTCGAAGTAAGTTTAGGTCGAGCTCGGAATGAGAATGAGTGGTTATGGGCAGTTGAGGGGCTGCAAGAAGTAGCAGAATATGCTAAAGAGAAAAAAGTCACTCTATGTCTAGAGGTAATAAATAGATATGAAACTTATTTTCTTAACACCGCTGAAGAAGGAATTAAGTTAGTAAAGGACATTAATAGAGATAATGTAAAACTTCATCTTGATACTTACCATATGAATATAGAGGAAAAAAACTTTTATACACCTATTATTAAAAGTAAAGGCTACTTAGGCTACATGCACTGTTGTGAGAATGATCGAGGTGTTCCAGGAACAGGTCACGTACATTGGGACGAGATTTTTAAGGGCTTAGCAGAAATTGAATACGACGGATGGCTAGTTATTGAAAGTTTCTATGGCCCTGTAAAGCAAATGCCTATAGCTTCTTCAGTTTGGCGTAAGTTTGCCAACAGTCCTGATGAGATTGCCATACAGGGACTAAAGTTTATTCGGAAGAAAATGAAAGAATATGATCTTTAAAATTGACATAAGATAAATAAAGATGGCTTGTTTTGATTTTTAGGGAGAATAGAATTTGCAATTAACACTTATTGAATATAAAGGAAGGCGGTTTAAGAACTCGGTTTTCCTACTGAAAAATTGGTAGGAAATTGATAAATAAAAGGTGAGTTGAGGGAAAAAAGTAAAAAGCAAAAAAAGAATACCTGAGCGATCTTATTCAGGCAAAGCGTTCTTTGACAAAATAAAGAAGACCCCCTGCATAAAGGGAGAAGATTTACCAAATTAAATTATGTGGGGAAGGTAGTAGGAAGGGGATCTTTTCTTATTGATCAGGAAAAGAATAGAGGCTGGTGTATTAGAGTCCCTTAGTTTTCTCTTGTAGAATTTATCCCAGGTTCTCAAGTGCCTTATTAGGTTAAGGGTGATCCCTATAACAAAACACACAACTCTCTTTAAAATAGTGGTTATACAGGCTAAAGTTACCTCAATGGAAGCTGCAGCTAATCCGTAGATGCGAGGAGATTCGAGGTTTTTCGTAGTTTCCATACCCACTTGTATCTTGTCTTTATCCTTGCTGATGCTTGCGAGAGTGTCCAGCAGCTTAGTAACCCTTTCTGATTGACAGGGAAGGTAATAGGTGATTTGACTATTTCTCCTCTTTCCTCTAGGATGGATACAGTGAAGGACCGCTTAGAAATATCAATTCCTGCATGGTACATTTGATACTCTTTTTTTGTTTGTTAGATAGGGTAGTTTCTTTACCTCTCCCAACTACATGGTCTGGGAATTCTGAATGAACGATGCCTAATAAAAGGCTCGTAGCGTACTCAATAAATGTTTTAAGTTGAGAGGGAAAGGAAAAGACAGTCTTTCTGCAAATGATCCTCTTTGAGGAGGTCATAAGGAGGAAGGCGAGCCCTCTTCCTGCCCTTCAGAAGAAGGAGGTGAAAATATGGGCATGCTGTTAGATGGGATAAAAGAAAGCTTCAAAAAAAGAGAAGCGTTGAAAGATTAATTTCTCTTTTTTGGAGCTTTCAGGGAAAAATGAACCATGTCAACTACTTCAATATAGATTACTATAGTAATAGACTAAATATCCTTGCTACTTCCTAGAGGGGGAAAATAAATTCTAGGAAAATAAAATATAATCACGAAAGGAGAGGCATGTAATGAGTAAAATATGGAAAGTAAGAATCCTTGCTTACATTTTACTCTTTTCTACGTTATTTTTTGTGGGAGAAGTAAGTGTAGCAAGGGAAAAACTAACCGTTTGGATAGGGGGTCACGTTGTTGAACAAGAGACAGGATGGGCAAAGATAGTAAAAGACTTTGAGGCTTCTTCCGGTATCGATGTAGAATATCGATTAATTGGATTCGAGGTCTATTACAGCAAGCTTATTACCGCCTTTGAGGCTGGAGAACCTCCCGATATTTGCTTTGCGGATCTCGGTGGGTGGGTACCTGTATTTGCTTCTCATGGATGGCTTGAATCAATTGACAATAAACTAGATCAGTGGAAAGGTGCTGAACAAATATGGGAGAACTTGTGGCCTACAGTGAGTTATAAGGGTAAGAGATACGGACTTCCTTGGTATACTGACGATAGAGCGCTGATGTATAATTTTAAAATGTTCCGAGATGCTGGACTCGATCCCAATAATCCTCCGGAGAGATGGTATGAGTTTCTTGGCGATGCCATGCTTCTAACGAATCCTTCGAAGGGACAGTACGGGTATGGTGTTTCCGGAGCTATGAGTGAGATTACTACCTTGGGTTACATGATGTATCTCTTTGAAGCAGGGGGTACACTACTATCATCCGATTATAATAGAGCTACTTTTAGTACTAAGGCTGGATTGGATGCCTTGCAGTTCTATACAGATCTCTTCCTCAAGTACAAAGTTTCACCACCAGCTACTCTAAGTTATACTGAAGATGATTATCGAACAATGATGGCACAAAATAGAGTTGCTATGGCTATTGGTGGACCTTGGTCAATTCCATTGATCGAGATGGCTAATCCAGCAATAAAGGGAAACTATGGATTCACTATTCACCCCTACCTTAAAGAACCAGCTAGCGTTCTTGGAGGATGGGCAACAGTTATTGCTAAGAAGTCAAAGCACAAAGATGCTGCTTGGGAATTTATAAAATACATTACTAGCAAAGATGTCTGGATGTGGTGGATAGATCAGTATAGGGGTCCGATGCCTGCCAGAATGGATGTCTGTCTAGAATCTCCCATTCTCTCACAGGATCCTAAATGGAAAGTGATTATTGATATTTTCCCTACAGCTCACATTAGACCCCCAATCGCTGAATGGACCAAGATCTCCTACACTATTCAATCAATGATTCAGAAGGTTTTGTCCAAGAAAATGGGAGCTGCCCAGGCTTTAATTTGGGGCAAGACAGAGGTAGATAAAATCCTAGGTTCTGAGTAAAAAGAGGATTTTAGAAGAGTATGGTTAATTCCCCTCCAGGAGTAGCAAGGAAGGTGATCGTGTCATAAAGAGACCTTTTATGCTGGAAAAAGTATGAAGAAAAAAGTTTCTTTTTCAAAAAGAAAAGTTATTTTCATATACATAAGTCCTTACTTAATAGTAGTTTTAGGCTTACTAAGTTATTTACTCATTGATAATGTTTCCATTAGTCTCAATGGATTTAGACATCCTACCTTAAAAAATTATATCTCTACCATAACTGATCCTCTTTTTTTAACTGTTAATCTGAATACCCTCATTTGGGTGGTAAGTTGTGTTGTTCTTCAGCTATTTTTCGCTGGAATCATCGCTCTTCTATTAAACGTAGATTTTAAGGGTAACACTATATTCCGAATAATTATACTTGTTCTTCCCTGGGCTACACCGGATGTTGTTGCGGCGGTGGCCTGGAAATGGATGTATAATGATATGTATGGGGTACTAAATGATGTGCTTTGTAAATTGGGAATACTTAAAGCATATTTACCTTGGTTGGGAGATATCGGTTTAGCGAAAGTCGCTGTGATAATAGCCAACGTGTGGAAAGGATTTGCTGTCTCAAGTATGATTTATCTAGCCGGATTGAAGACGATACCAAGACAGCTATACGAGGCTGCCGAGATTGACGGAGCTTCAGTTTGGAAAAAATTATTATGGATAACCTTCCCTTCTATGAGACCTTTGATATTAACTACGGTCTTGTTGACTGTAATGTGGACATTTAATTATTTCCCTTTGATATATATTATGACCGGGGGTGGACCGTCAAATGCTACCGATACCATAGTTACTTACTCCTATCGACAAGCTTTCTGGCTACTTGATTTTGGAAAAGCAGCTTCCCTATCAACTGTAGCTTTTCTCATACTCCTGGTTATCGCTATTGTTTACACTACCTTTTTGATAAAAGAGAAATAAAATGACTCATTTTAAGAAATATCAATTGGGTTTAATTTACGGCATTTTAGTAATAATATCCATAATAGTGATATTTCCCCTTTTTTGGCTAGTAGTTACATCTTTTAAGACTTATTCCGAAATTTACCATTTTCCTCTAAGTTATTATCCCCATCAGCCTACATTAGAACATTATCATAAAATAATGGATCTTAATTTTCCCCGGTATTTCTTTAATAGTATACTCGTTGGAATAGGAACAATGCTTATCGCTATTTTCATTGCTCTTTTGCCTGCTTATGCTTTCGCTAGATTTCACTTTTCTCTCAAAAAACCTTTGTTAGTTTCCATTCTGATGACTCAGATGTTCCCTATGGTTTCTTTTGTAATTCCTCTTTTTCGGATTCTTAAGAGTTTTCATTTAATAAATACTTATACAGGAATAATTATTTCTTATCTCCCCTTTATAAGCCCTGTGGTAGTGTGGATTTTAGTAAATTTCTTTGAAAGTGTCCCTGTCGAATTTGAAGAAGCAGCTATGGTAGACGGTTGTACTCATATCCAGGCTTTTGGAAGAATCATCTTACCTTTAATTTTACCAGGACTTGCCTCTACGGGCATTTATGTTTTTCTCTTTGCCTGGGCTGAGTTGATGTTTGCCCTAACTTTCTTAACCTCTGCATCCATGCAGACAGTCTCCGTTTTTCTTACTTTATTTGTGGG
>JAGHCO010000165.1 GCA_021160405.1 Candidatus Aerophobota bacterium | reverse complement strand
TAATTGAAAGTAAAAATAGCCTGCTTTATTAAAAATTATCTTCCAATCTCAGAAACCTTTATATACGATGAGATTGTAAATCTTAAAAAGTTTGAAGCTATTGTTCTTACTGAAAAGCTAATAGATAATGGATATTTCCCTTATCCTAAAATCTTTCAGGCACCGGTTTCCTCTCCATGGAAACCTTTCAAAAGAAAAATAAATGATAATTTTTTTAAAAGAGCCCTTTTAGACAAAAATATAAGGATCATTCATGCCCGATTTGCCTGGAGTGGGATGGAAATACTATCTGTTTGTAAAAAACTAAACTTACCTTTATTAACAAGTTTTTATGGCATAGATGTATCTCGTTTGCCCAGGCACTTTATCTACCGTCAGAGACTAAGGAAACTCTTTCATGAAGGACAGATATTCTTAGTTCAGTCAAGGGATATGAAAGATGACATTGTAAGGTTGGGATGCCCAGAGAAAAAAGTAGTGGTTCTTTACGCAGGTATTGATACAGAAAAATTTAAGTTAAAGAAGAACAAACCAGATGGAGAAATTAAACTGCTAATGTGTGGAAGATTTGTAGAGAAAAAGGGATTTGAGTATGGGATAAGGGCATTTGCAAAAGTAGCTAAAACTTATAAAGAAGCAGTTTTATATATAATTGGTGAAGGTGAGCTGGAGGAAAAATTAAAAGAGCTGTCCAATCTCTTAAACCTTAGCTCAAGAGTTAAATTTTTAGGAACTCTCACCCATCAACAGGTACAAAAACAAATGGAAGAATCGGATATCTTTTTAGCTCCCAGCATCACAGCAAAAAATAAAGACAAAGAGGGAATCCCTAATGTTATAAAGGAGGCAATGGCAACAGGGCTTCCCGTTGTCTCTACCTATCATGCTGGAATTCCTGAGCTGGTTGTTGACGGTAAAACAGGATTTTTAGTTCCGGAAAAGGATATAGATAAACTATCAGATAGATTAAGCTACCTTATAGAGCATCCCAAAATAGGAAACAAAATGGGTGAGGAAGGGCGAGAAATTGTTGTAAAAAAGTTTAACTTATCCAAGCAAATAGAAAAATTGGAAAAAATTTACCAAAGGTTATTGAATGAAAGTTAGTGTAATTATTCCCACTTACAACAGAAAAAAACTATTAAAGATAGTGTTAAAGTTTTTATTTAATCAAACTTATCCCAAGGATAGGTATGAAATTATAGTAGTAGATAATGCCTCTACTGATAAAACTAAAGAAATGATTGCATCCCTTTCTTCTCCTTGCAAATTAAGGTATCTTTATGAGCCTCGCAAAGGTCCTCATATTGCCCGCAACTTAGGGATTAGGAATGCTAAAGGAGAAGTAATTCTCTTTGTGGACTCAGATATTTTCGCCCCCCCTCATCTTATCCAGGAGCATATTAATTACCATAAAAGGTTTGGAGAAGTAATAGTAAGCGGACCTGCTGTAAGAACATCAAATCTTAACGAAAACTTTGAAGATATAGAGAAAAGAAAGTTCAAAAAATTCTGGGATCTTTCTGGTCCCTCTCTTATCACCTCTAATCTTTCAGTAAAAAAGAAGTATTTGATTAAAGTAGGGGGATTTGATGAGGAATTTGAAGGACTGGGATGGCATGACTGGGAGTTAGGACTAAGATTAACAAAACTTGGACTTAAGGCAAAGAGAAACCTCAATGCTATAGTCTATCACTACAAAGAAATAAGAGGAAGAGCTCACATTCCAGCCCTTTGTGAGAGAAGAAGACAGAGGGGGATAAACGCTGTCCTATATTACAAAAAACATCCTACTTTCAAAATAAAATGGGGAGTAGGAACTCATACCCTTATCCAAGATAAATTCCTCTGGTGGATAGACACAAACTGGGGAGAAAAACTTTTTTCCTGGGCTGAGAAAAACAACGAGAGATTTTTGCTTAACCTTCTTATTAAATGGAAGCTGGACAGAGCTTATGCTCAAGGGATGAGAGAGGGAATAAAAAAACATAAGGTAAAAATTCTTCCATGGATGCAAGTATAGTTATCGCCACTTACAATAGAAAACCTTTATTAGAAAAGTGCCTAAATTGTCTGTTTAACCAGGATTATCCCAAAGATAGGTATGAGATTATAGTAGTAGATGACGGCTCAACCGATGGAACCGGCCAAATGATAAAGAGAAAAAAATCACCTTGCAAACTAAAGTATCTGCCTCATTCGAAAAGAAAAGGACCAGCTAAATCCAGGAATCTTGGAATCTCATCCTCTAAGGGGGAAGTTGTAATATTTGTTGATAGTGACATCTTAGCTCCACCTCAGTTTATAAAAGAGCATATTAGATTCCATAAAATTAATCCCAATCTTATTGTGGATGGTCCAGCTATAAGTATCAATGAAAAAGATATCTCATCTACTCCTTTTAACCATCCAAAGGTTAAAGCTCTTGCTTTTTTTGATTTATTTGGAGCATCATTTATCACTGCTAATACCTCTTGTCGGAAAGAAAACTTAGTTAAAGTTAAAGGATTTGATGAGGAATTTGATATTGGATTCGGTTGGGAAGATAAGGAATTAGGGCTCAGGCTAAAAGAGATGGGGCTAAAAAGGGTAAAAAACAGGCAAGCTTATGCCCTTCATCTTCAAAAAGAAAAATTACCTCAAAATCTTATATCTCTTTGCACAAAAAGAAAACAGATAGGAACAAATGCAATTCTCTATTACAAAAAGCACCCAGAAGCAAAAATTAGAAAAGAGATAAAACTCAGGTATCTAAGTTACGATAAATTTCTCTCTTTTTTTATTAAATGGGAAAAAATTCCTTTAAAATTAAAAGAAAACAAAACTCATTTAACAAAAATCTGGGTAAAGTTTTATTTAATCCACTCCTATGCTCAAGGGCTAAGAGAGGGAATGAAAAGATACAATATACATTAGGGGATACCCCCTAAAACCCCCTGGAAGGAATAAAGATGATTGAGGCAAGTATCATCATTCCAACTTACAACCGCAAAAATATATTAAAAAAATGCCTTGAAGCTTTGTTTAACCAGAGCTATCCAAAGGATAAATATGAGATTATAGTAGTAGATGATGGCTCAACTGATAAAACCAATGAGATGATAGCATCTCTTTGTCCTCCTTGCAGGCTAAATTACATTAGAAACAAAAAAAGACTGGGACAGCCAAAATCTCGAAATAGAGGGATCAAAGCCGCCAAAGGAAATTATATTATTTTTACAGACAGTGACATAATTGTAGTCCCGGAGTTTATTAAAGAGCACTTAAAGTTCCATAAAATCTATAAAGATACTATAATAAACGGTGAACTTATCTATATATCCAGTCTTGATGAGGCAGGAAAAAAGAAAAAAAGTATCTGGGATATGTCTTTTTCCTCCTTTAATACCGCCAATGTTTCAGTTAAAAAAGAATCTTTAATAAAAGTGGGAGGATTTGATGAAGAATTTCTTCCCTATGGATGGGAAGACAAAGAGCTGGGATATCGATTAAAAAAGATGGGATTAAAAAATAAAAAAAATCCAAAGGCGCTTGGTTATCACTTTAAGAAGCGAGGGGACATATCCAACCTTAGCCTCTTAAAAGAAAATGAGAGAATGAGTGGGATAAATGGAGCTCTTTACCTTAAAAAACATCCCTGTTTTAAGATTAAGCTATCGGTGAGAGGAAACCCTCTGCTTGGTCTTGCCTTTATTGGTCGCTGGCTGGAGGAAAATCCTCGAGGAAAGAGATTTTTCCTTTGGGCTCAAAAGAAAAACATTAAATGGCTTAACGCTGCCCTGATTAGACTTATCCTCTACCACTACTATCTTCAAGGATACTATCATAGAGAGCTCTGAAAAATCCTCTTCTTTTTGCTGCTCGGCGAGGTGTTTCCATAAGGCAGCGGCGATCAAGGCGGGTCTATGCGTTCTAACTCTTAGTTCTTCTCTAAACTTATACATCGCCCATAAGAGCCACAGTAAAAAGATAAGAGTAGAACTTAGCCGCAGGCGCCAGAAAGCACCGAGCAAAGAGCAGC
>JAGHCO010000162.1 GCA_021160405.1 Candidatus Aerophobota bacterium | reverse complement strand
TCTACAATGTTAATTCCTTATGAAATATCCCTTATTCCTACCTACTTACTTTTAAAACATTTTCCTTTTGCTTCTAAATCTATTCCCAATATCCCCTTTACTAATATTCCCTTTCCTCACCATAATTTTATTAATACCTACTGGGCAGTAATTTTCCCTGCCCTCTTTAGTGGTTTTAATTTTCTCCTTCTTAAAGGTCACTTTGATAGTATCCCTGATTCCCTAATTAATGCTGCCCGTTTAGATGGAGCTTCAGAGGTAGGAATCTTTTCTCGTATCATCCTCCCTTTATCTAAACCGGTCTTTGCTGTAGTAGCTTATTTTACCTTTTCTGGAATCTGGAACCAGTTTATGTGGCCTTTAGTTGTCTTAACTAAAGAGAAGAGCCTTCCCTTTTCAGTATACATATATCGACTGCAGATGTGGATAATCAACTGTGGAGGAGAATATCGAGAAGGGTTTCCCACTTTGGACTGGAACGTGACTATGGCAGCAGCTATCCTCCAGTCTATTCCAGTGTTCATTGCTTTCATCATCTTCCGAGAGCAGTTGATGAAGGGGATAAAATTAAGAGGATTTAAATAATGCTCTATTTGGTTGAAAACGTAACTCAATTTCCTTGAAGTCTAATAAAAACTTTTTTGGCTTTTCAAAAAAGAGGAGGTTTAAAATGGGTGCGCCGAGCAAAGCTTGCGCTGTCCAGTTGGTGACCTTCGCAAGGAGGGTGATAAATGAAACAACTTGAGCTGTTTAAAGATTTTAAGGAGAAGGGAATCCAACTCAGGGAAAGGCCAGCCACCACCCTGATACCAAACTCTGCATACGGCAAGGTAACAAACCGTGTGAAGCCAAAGGGAGGGAATCCTTGGGCCGCAAGCGATAAGCTGAAGGTATTGAGTCCCGAAATAGCCATCATCGGGAAAGCCGACAAGCTTCATTTCTTGGAAGGCAGTATAGCTACCTTCGTTAAAGGCAAGGAAGTAGCTACTTCCCCGGGGTCTAAGGCCGGGGCACAAGGAGAAAAGGACAGCGTGGGAACTCGGGAGACCCGTAGCATTCCCCAAAATGGGGTATGGACTACCAAGCCTACACACGGTAAGGAAGTCCAAATGATGCTATGGGAGTCGGACCAACCCATACGAGCTAAGAAGCAGGGCAATGCCTGGAGAGCAAAGGGGTTGGCAGCAGTGTTTTGGGAGGGAAGGGACACTTCCTCCACACTCAGAGGTGGAAAAAGGAAGTCAACAAAACTTTCCTCCCTCTCTTTCCGAGCAAGAGAAAATCCACAGCTTAGGTTTACCTCATTAGCTCACATCTTAACTTTGGATTTTCTCAAAGAATGTTTCTGGGAGCTAAAGAAGAACGAAGCTCCTGGAGTAGATAGGGTGAGGGTTAAAGAGTATAGGGGAAACCTGGAGGAGAACCTCAAGGATTTGGTGGAAAGATTGAAAAGCAAACGCTACAGACCTCAGCCAGTAAGAAGGGTTTATATCCCAAAACCTAAAAAGGGGAAAAGACCCTTAGGTATACCAATTGTGGAAGATAAAATTGTCCAGATGGAGTTAAAGAGAATCCTTGAAGCGATCTTCGAGGTGGATTTTCTGGATGTATCCTATGGCTTCAGGCCGGGAAGAAACTGTCATCAGGCTCTGGATGTTTTGGATAAGGTGGTAATGGGAAAACCAGTTAATTATATAGTGGATATGGATATTGAAAAGTTTTTTGATACAGTAAATCACAAGTGCCTAATGAAACTTCTAAGAAAAAGGATAGCTGACCCAAATATCCTAAGACTCATAGGACGTCTCCTAAGACAAGAGGTAATGGAGGAAGGAAAATACCACCAGGTAGATAATGGGACGCCTCAGGGTGGGATACTAAGTCCCCTTCTTGCCAACATCTACCTTCACTACTGTTTGGATATGTGGTTTGAGAAAGTGGTAAAAAGAGAAGCTATAGGGTTTTGTAAGCTTATTCGTTACTGTGATGATTTTGTGGTTGGTTTTCAAAAGATATCTGATGCAAGAGCATTTGGAAAAGCTTTAAGAGAAAGGCTAAGTAGATCTGGACTCAAAATATCTAAGGAGAAAAGCAGGATAATTCCATTTGGTCGCTACCCCTGGCTTAGTACTCACGGGAAAGGCAAGAAGCTTAAAACTTTTGATTTCCTCGGATTCACTCATTACTGCACAAGGACAAGAAAAGGTCACTTTAGGGTAGGGCGGAAAACAGCTAAGGCAAAATTCAGGCAGAGAATAAAAGAGCTAAATGGGTGGTTAAAGGATACCTGTAATCTGATAGAGTTAAAGGAGTGGTGGCAAATTCTCAGGCTAAAGCTACTTGGTCACTACAACTACTATGGAATAAGCGGGAATATGCTAAAGATGAATGCATTCTACAAAAGGGCTATAAGACTTACCTTCAAATGGATGAACAGGAGAAGTCAAAAGAAAAGTTATAACTGGACACAGTTCTACAGGTTTCTTCAGTATAACCCTTTACCCAAGCCAAGGATATATCACTTAACCTATACCTTGTCCTCGAGAAAGAGATACATTGTTGAAGAGCCGGATGTGGTAGTTCCACAAGTCCAGTTCTGTGAGGGACATTAAGTAACCAAAAGGAGGTTATAAGAGATGTCTACTCGACGGGAAAACAAGGAAAAGTTGACAACTCGGGAAGAAAGAAAACTTATAAATGGCCAGTCCCTGGGGTGCCTTTCGGAATATGAAGTAAAGGAGAATGTGCTGTTGGTCCGGACCAAAGGGGGAATTATAAGAATTACCGCCTGTAATGATACAGTGGTTAGAATTCAGGCTGGAAGAAATGGAGAATTTCTTGAACCGTTGGCAAAACCTTATGATGAAAAAGAATGGCATTGTCAATCTTTCAGGGTTCTTAATAAAGAAAAAGAAATTTTAGTCAAAAGTTCGACTTTTCAGTTCACTTTAACCAAAGAGGATCTTTCGCTAAGGTCAAAGAATGTAGATATTGAGTCTCTTCTATTTAATAAAGAGGAATGGGAGGTTTGTTTGAGCAAAAAAGAAGAGGAGAGGATTTATGGTTTTGGTCATTCTATGCATTCGTTTGAACATAGCGGGAAGAAAAGATTAATAAGAACAACAGCAGATCCTCTTCTTGATGATGGACGAGGACATAGTGTTATGCCCTTTTATCTTTCTACAGAAAACTACGGTTTTTTGTTGAATACCAGCGCCTTTTCCCATTTTGATGTGGGTGCATCTTGTACCAAGAAGATCATGGTGAATATCCCGGGCAAAAATCTCGATTTCTTTCTCATATTTGGCAAGGATATAAAAGAAGTGATAGCAAATTACATCTGGCTTACAGGAAAGATATCTCTGCCAAAGAAGAAATCTCTTGGTTTCTGGTTCCGTGCCAAATCAGAGTGGAATGAGGAAAAAGTACTAGAAGTTGCCAGGAAGTTTAGGGAAGAGCATATACCCTGTGATATAATAGGTTTAGAGCCCGGATGGCAAACAGCGTCGTACCCCTGCAGTTTTGTCTGGAACAGAGGGAAGTTCAAGGAGCCAGCTTCATTCATAAAGAAATTAGAGGAGATGGGATTTGAGGTAAGTCTCTGGGAACATGCTTATATAAGTCCAAAAGCACCATTTTATAAGGAGATTGCAGAAAAGAATTTGTGTGCTGATAGTAGAGTTTGGGGAGGTTTAGTTCCGGATTTTTCCTTGCCAGAAACCTGTAGAATATTTAAGGATTACCATCACAGAGCACATATGAATATCGGTGTAGGTGGCTACAAGCTTGACGAATGTGACGGAGCTGATTTTACCGGAGAATGGTTTTTCCCGGATGAGACAAAATTTCCCTCAGGAGTAGATGGAAAGCTAATGCACAATGTTTTTGGATTCCTTTATCAAAAATGTATGCATTCACTCTTTGCAGAAAACAACCGGCGTTCAACATTTCTAGTTAGAGCATTTTTCACAGGAATCCAGCACTATTCATCCTGTCTGTACTCAGACCTATATGATTTTAACCAGTATCTATTGACTCTGGTGAACTCAAGTTTCAGTGGAGGACTGTGGTGTCCTGAAGCTAGAGAGTCGGATACGGACGAGGAATTTATAAGAAGAAGCCAGTTAGTATTTTTTTCTCCTATTGCTGTGCTTAATTCTTGGTCATCAGGGGCATTACCTTATCTCTATAAGGACGAAGTAAAAAAGTCTTTCATCAAATATGGGAAATTACGAATGAGTCTTCTGCCTTATATCTATTCTGAGTTCTATCGCTCATACAAGATGAATGTTCCTTTTATCCGTGCCTTGGTTCTGGAATATCCCCAGGACGGAAATACCCATTACATTCAGGATCAATATTTCTTTGGTGAATCAATTATGGTTTGTCCTCTCAAGGAAGGAAGAGAGAGGAAGGTTTATTTTCCCCGAGGGAGGTGGTTTGATTTCTGGACAGATGAGGAAATAGAAGGCAAACAGTGGAAGATGATAGATGTATCTATTGATAAACTGCCAATTTATGTGCGTAGTGGCTCAATTATTCCGATGGGTGAGCCTCAGGATTTCATAGGGCAATCTTCAGTAAAAAAGATAACTTTACATCTTTACGGAGAAAATTTTCCGTCTTATCTGTTGTATGATGACGATGGGGAAACTCTTGATTATCTTGATGGAAGAGGAGCAACATTTACCATCTCACCGGAGGAAAGGGAAAACGAGTTAGTGGTGAGCATTTACAAGAAGCAGAAGGGATTCAGCTCAGATATTAAGAAATTTGAGAGTGTATATCATGGAAAGACTTATCAGAAGGTAGAAATAAAAGTCAATTCTTCTGAGCGTCGAGTCCCAAACTAGAGAAAATTGAGGGAATATCAACCTTAAAGAGAGATCCCCGAATAACTAAAAGAGGTTACTATTTTTATTTCTTAAGGTATGATTCATCAAAATGGAGAGGTATTCACCGAAACAGATTTGTCGAGACTTTAAGAGCAGAGGGAGTTCCTTGTGGGACAGCTCATAATCAACCTTTATATAAAAATCCTCTTTTTCAGGAAATGGTTTTTGGAAGGACTGGTTGTCCTATCCGCTGTCCACTTTATAAGAAGGAAATTGATTACTCTAAGGTTAATTGTCCTGTAACTGAGCGCATATACGATTCGGAAGTGATAGCTCTAGGCAAGGATTTTCTTATGTATAAGGAAAATTCGGACAAGATATTAGAGGCAGTTTATAAGAATATAGAGGAGATAGAAAATTGACTCAGGGGATAAGAAGCAGGAAGGAATAAGCAAAGAGGTACTGTCAAAAATATGAAATACGGGGAGATAAAATGAAGCCTGCTACAACGTCTATTTTCGGAGAAGGTGAGCCTGAAGAGGTTCTAGAAAGACTGGCAAATATCGGTTGGAAATATATCGAGATTAGCAATGGACATTGGTATAACATCGACAAACGAGAGAAACCTGAGCGAGATTTCTTAAGATTGAGGAAACTCTGCAAAAAGCTTGATATTTCAATAACTCAGATGCACGGACCAGGGTATGATATTTACAAGCAACCGCCAAAGGAGTATATGGAGGACGCCAAACGCGCTATAAGAGCGGCTGGCATCATTGGCGTGGAATGGGTAGTGTTTCATCCGTGGGTTGTGTCTATGGCTGAGGATAAGGAAGCAGTAGAGGATGTCAAGCACAAGAATCTTGACGGATTTCGTATATTGGTGAAGCAAGCAAATAAGTCAAATGTGGGCATTGCGGTCGAGAATATGTACGATGGTAATCCACAGGGTAGAAGGACATTTGGAGCCACTCCACCTGAATTACTTTGGCTTATACGGAATATCAATTCACCGAAGATGGGTATTTGTTGGGATACCGGACATGCTAACCTCCAGAAACTGGATCAGTATCGGGCTATAAAGGTGCTGGGAAAAAATCTTGTTGCCACCCACATCGATGACAATAATCTCTTCCGTGATCAACATTTGTTACCCTTTGAGGGAAACGTTAATTGGAAAGACATTGTTGCTGCCCTTCGAGAAATCAATTACTCAGGATTATTTAACCTTGAGGTACCCGGATCTTTTGATGATACGGTTCCGCTTACTGTTGCAAAAAAAAAGATGCGTTATGCACTTTGACTAGCAGGCTTTAGTCAACGAACGATTGTGGTAAACTGTGCCACAAGAGGTAAAAAATTATCCATAGTATTCTGGGAACGGGTGAAAAAATGGAAAATTTTTTTAATTCTGACTGTCATCTCCATACTAATTATTCTTATTGTGGCTCTCCAGAAATGACCGTGGAGAGGATAGCTAATTTGATGAAGAAAAAAGGAATCAGATGTATAGCTATTACCGACCATAGTTCACATTTTTATCTTGAGCGCAATGCCAACCGAATGAAAGCTTGCAGGAATTCGGGGTGAGAATAGAAAAGGCTAGGTATGCCAAGCTAATGGAACTCATGGGGAGAGGGGGGGAGAACCTGACGAAAAAAGTGTAGAACTGGTCTTTAAAGCATATCTAGAGGGTATGGTCAGGGTTAACTCCCTCTTCCCGGAAGTAAAGGGAGTTCTCGAGGCTCTAAAAGGAAAATTTAAATTAGGGTTAATTTCCAATAGCATAGTAGAAAATGCAACCATTCTCTTGCAGCATCTTGGCCTGAAAAGATTTTTTGATGTCGTAGTTATTTCAGGAGAGGAGAACCTGAACAAGCCTGATCCTGAGGTCTTCCGCCGGGCATTGGAGAGAATTGGGGTAACCGCCTCAGAAGCAATGATGGTTGGGGATTCCCTAGGAGACGATATTAAAGGAGCTAAGAGTGTAGGGATGACTGCGGTATGGGTAAACAGATCCGGTAAGAAAATAGACTCACACATAAAGCCGGATTACATTATTATGAATCTGAGAAAGTTGCTGGATGTTGTCCAAGTAAGCTCATAAAGAGTGCTATACGACCATTGAAACTAGAACGAGCTGATTAAAGACTATAGAAAACGGGGAGGGATGGATGATTAAAGGACGAAAGAGAACTATTGGGTTTGATGACAAGAATTTTATTGTAAGGTTAGTGATAGCAAGATTGACTCCTCGCGTGATCTTTTGTTAATGCCCAATCAATGTTGATTAAGAACCATCCAGACTTAGGAGAGAAAGTTGTGAATAAATTTAAATACCATAAATTAGTAATAAGGGAAGAGTTCATTTATCATTTTTTTGGGAAACGGATTGATTCAGACAATCGTCCAGGTTAACGAGAACAAGAATTGTTACAACACTTTAGTCCTTCATCTAATGGATCCGGATAGATTTACAATGCAAGACGATGAGCGACTTGGGAATGAAGGACAACAAAAATATGATACTTTCTTTTTTCATGAGAAGCTAGGTCCGGAACCGACCTATATTTCGGTAGAGAGCAGGGGTAGGGAATATATTCCTAACCCACGACAGATATTTGATGGGAGCATGAAGTATGGAATGAGTTTGAAGAACTATCTGCCGATTTTTTGGGCGAAATATCCAGCCAAGTATACTCTTGAGGACAAGATAGGAGGAAGTTATTTTGATATTGAGGAGAAGATATTCTGCCCCATCGGGTATCAGGCGGAGGATGTAAATATCATAGCCAGGATAGTTCCAAATCAGCGTTTCTTTCCGATGGGTGGGTATAACAATTCGAAAGATGCTCTAGTAGCGGGAGAGAAGGACTGCATAGCTGTTTCAAGTTTTACGAGATCCAATGAACATATGATTTGTAAAGATGCGGAGAAGTTAGATATGAGAATACTTTATAGAAAGAAAGCAGTTAGGCCAGGAGATGCAGTTAGAGTAGGATTGATCTATGGATATGGGTCAAGTAAGGCAGAAGTATTGGAAACAATGAGGAAGGTTAAGGAAATAGGGTATGATAACATAGTAGAAGAATCAAGAGAATATTGGAGGAGCTTGACAGAAGTAAAGACAGGCATAGAGAAATATGATAATTTGTACTTAACCGCATGCAATGGGATAAGAGCAGCAGTGAGTAGAACAGGAAAGATGAATGCGGGGATATGGCAGTATAACCAGGAATAGGTAAGGGATTCTTGTATGATAGCATTAGGAGCGATAATGACAGGACAGTTCAAGGGAGGGAAGCAGATAATAGATAGGCTAATAGATATTTTTATAGATTTCAGAGGAAGAACAAGTGGGGAAGGCGAATGGTATATATACACCAAACAGAGCTGAATTAGACATGAATGGGCAAATACTTTATACCCTCTGGACATATTGGGTGTATACTGATGATGATTCGTTGATAAAGAAACGGAGAGAGACTTTGATAGAGATGGAATAGAAGATGGTTTTGAGATAGGAAATCAATTATGGGTCTCTCTGGGATTGACAAAAGCGGCGGAAATGGCGAAGTATATGGGGGAAAGGGATAATGCGAGGAAGTGGTCAGAACGTGGAGAAAAAATATGGAGATCAGTGCTTGGAAATGAGAAGTATAAATTAATAGAAGATGGGCATTTCATTAAGCGGAGAAAGTTAGATGGAGAGATTCAAAGATGTGCAAATTTAAAGAGAATACTACCGGCGTCTGAAGTATTTGATAAACAGGAATTAGAACCAGATTCATCAGAAGCATTGCCCATAGTCTATAGGCTGATAAATGGTAAAAGTGAATTGTCATTGAGGACCTTAGAACATTTGGAGAGGTTATGGAATCAGGATGGATATTGGGATATAGGAGGGTATTCTCGGTATAATATTACATCAGAACCGGATTCACCGGGACACTGGACATTCTCAGCACTGTTCATAGCTAGAGCAACATTAGAAGCAGGAGAATATGGAAAGGTGGTTCGCGCATTAGATTGGATGTTGAGAACATATGGAGGAAAAGGATATATCTGGCCAGAGTATTTAGATCGGAATCCTGAATTACAAAGAGATTGTGGATTCACTCCATGGACTTCCTATGGAGAACTGTCAATGTTATTTGTGTTCAATATGTTGGGTTTTCATCCAAAGAGAGATAAGATAGAGATTACTCCCAATGTGTTGCCTGGAACAAAGGGATTAAAGGCTAAAGTGAAATTCAGGGGATATATGGTAAGTATAAATCTAAGAGGGCGGGGAAAGCCTATCAGAGCGTTAATGAACGGGCAAGAAATGAAGGACATAAGTGAAGAAGGCATTAGTATAAGCATTCCAACTTCTGACGCCAATATAGAAATTTTTTTAGAAGAAAGGTAATTTTAACTTGGTTGAAAATTTCATGAAAGCTAAGCAAGTGAAAAATCAAAGAATTAAGGGTATCCATAAAAGAAGTTTTCATATATTTACACCATGAGAAGG
>JAGHCO010000056.1 GCA_021160405.1 Candidatus Aerophobota bacterium | reverse complement strand
CTTATATACTGTCTCTTAGAGTGAGAAGGGAAAAATGGTAAATTTAACATCTAAGGAAATAAAACATTCGTATGTAACTGTCGATTCTCAAATTGAGAAGAAAAGATAAGTATTGTGTCCCTATAATTATAAACACTGCCTTTAAAAATTCTGTATATCATGACCAATGTCAAATGCTAAGACCTGAGCCCATACTACGATTGGTCTTATTTATCATATGAGTGAGAGTATGATAAAGATAAAAAGAATCATTTGGAAAGAAACTTTTATTGAGAAAATAGAAGGTAAACATCACGTGACCATGTTCGAAGTGGAGGAAATTCTGCATGGTAGGAAGAAAGTTTATCGTATTGCAAAAGGTGACGTCAAAGGTGAAGATGTATACTTGGCGTTAGGGAAAACCAGCACCGGACGGTATCTTTCTGTGTTCTTCATCTTAAAGAAGAATCACGATGTACTACCTATCAGTGCGCGTGATATGGATAATAAAGAAAGGAGGAACTATAAACATGAGTAAAGGAAGAGATGTAATTCCAGAGCACTTTAATAATGCTGAAGAAGCAGGCAAGTTTTGGGATTCTCACTCTTCTGCTAATTACTGGGATGAAATGGAGGAGAAGGAGATGGAATTTGACATTCAGAAACGCACATTTTTAGTGCCAGTGGATAGTCGGGTTTACTTGCTTGCAAAGAAACAGGCAGAAGTAGAACATCAGACAGTCGAGCAAATAATCAACACTTTATTAAATCGTGAACTCGTCAAGACAAAGTAGCAGTAATCAATAAAAATTTGTAAATTTTCACTCAGGTCTTAACTCCATAGAATTGCTTCGCACCGAGGGGGCGAGCATTTAACACATAGATAAGATAAATCAGCGATATTTTGTTTTTGCTATGGCAAGAGCTTTAACACTGCCTTCGAGGATGCTGTCTATAATGGACAATGTCGAATGTTAAGACCTGACCCCATACTACTTTTATCTCGTACTTACGTTTTTGGGACAACAATAAAACTAATTAACCAGCTAACCAGTTAACTAACTAACCAAATTTGACACTCTCTCACATTTTGTTATACTTCTTTTTGAGTAAGAGATAATATTGGAAATGAAGGAGGGGGAAAAGATAAAAAATGGAAAAAATTGCTGAGTATCTAAAAAAGGAGCTTCTTTGCCTTTCAGAGGAGGAAATAAACCAACTCTTTAAGGAAGTAAAAGAGGTCAAAAAAAAGCAGAGAATTAAAACAGTACCAATTGAACAATTGGAAAATCTAATAGGTGTAATATCCATTGGGGGGGACGCGGTAAAGCAGTCGGAAAAGTATTATGACTAGCATTATTGCTGATACAAACTTCTTGTTAGGTTTAGTTGATAGCAAGGATAAATGGCACCAAAGATCTACTGAACTATATCAAAGTTTAAAAGTTACCCATGCCAAGATGATTATCTTTGACTGCGTGGCTAATGAATTGATAAGTGTTATTGGGAAAAGGTTTGAGGAAAGTGGGCGTCAAGAGAGATTTAAAGGTTTTATTGAAGAGAAATTAATGCCATTAATCTCTAAGGACAACGTTGTTTCTCTCTACAAGCGGGTCAATGAGTGGTATGACAGAATAATAAAACTAATCGTTGATAGCTCAGGAAAGCTCAATTTTCACGATGCTTTGATTCAAATAGGAGCTAAAGAGATGGATTTACAATATATTATAAGCTTTGAGGAAGATTTTGATGAGGCAACTAATTTAATAAGAATAAAAGAAAAAAGAGAGACAGAAAAGTTTGTCTTTTAAACTATATTAACTCAAATCGTGAATGTTTTTTTAATTGATCGGCAAACTAATTAGCATTAAAGGAAAGTAGTTTAACTTGAAAACACACCATAAAACGTTGAACATTATCCTCGAATCCTGTCTTATCTTCCTTCTAATCTTCACCCCCTTAGCTCTCGGCACCGTCCAACCCTGGTCCATATTTATAATGCGCATAACAGTAATCATTGCTTTACTTGCCTGGTTAATCAAAATTATTAAACCAGCTAACCAGCTAACCAACAAACCAGCTAACCAGCTAACTAACAACCAAGAACTAAGAACCATAGACCTCGCCATCCTGGTTTTTTTAGCCGTTGCGGGAGCATCCACTTTATTCATATCACCTTACAAACATCAAAGCTTAACCTGGTTCACTAACCTTGCCACCTACACAGCAGTGTATTTTATCATTGTAAATAATATAAAAAGTGACGTATTTCCAAAATATCGACCTTCTTACCGAGTTCAGTTTCTAAACTATGGTCATAGCGATTACTTGCAAATTGCCTCAGATATGGGGACAATTGGACTGGGAGTATATTTGGTTTTGGTGAGCATGATATTTAAAAAAGTTATACACACATTGAAACAGATAAAAGGGGAAAGATCCAACCAGGGGATAACCATAGGAATTGCAGTAGCTTTATTTGCTGCAATTGTACGAAGTTTTATAGATTGCAATTTGTTTATACTACAATCTCTTTCT
>JAGHCO010000026.1 GCA_021160405.1 Candidatus Aerophobota bacterium | reverse complement strand
CTAGACTATTAATCAAATTGCCAGAATGCATTTTATACAATGCACGCAGAGTCATCTATAAAGGAAAGACATACATCTGGTTTACTGTTAAGGATGGTAAAGTTTCTTTACGACTTGATAAACGATATGAGTTCAAAGAAGATGATGGAGAACATATGGATGGTTTTATTGAGCGCACAATTCGTGCTAACGATTTATATATTAACGAGTTGGTCATGGAGTCACAGAATTTCATCATAGAAATGTTAAAACAATTCTCAAGCATTGTAAAAAATGTGACGGTAGCGTTTTCTGGAGGAAAAGACAGTATCGTAGTAGCCGACTTGGTAGCAAAAACCATGGAGACAGGATATGTTTTGTTTTTTGCAGATACGAGTCTTGAATTACCAGACACTTATGATTTCATAGATGAAATGGCAAGAGATATGAAAGTAGAATTGAAAACCGCTAAGCCTGACATTGATTTCATAGAAATGTGCCGGAAACTTGAGCCACCTAGTAAAATAATGCGGTGGTGTTGTACACTTTTGAAAGCAAATGCCGCAAATAAGCTGGTAACGACTTTGGGGACCCCAGTTCTCAACTTTGATGGGATCCGTGCAGTAGAGTCACGTGCTAGAGCTGAGTATCCCCGTGTTTATGACAACCGAAAGATTCAGGGGCAAATAACGGCTAGACCAATCTTGCATTGGCCTACGCTTGCGGTTTGGCTTTACATATTTCGAGAGAAACTTCCATTTAACAAAGCTTATAGAAATGGGTTCTCAAGAGTTGGATGCGGAATTTGCCCCTATAACTCTACATATGATGAAGTCATACTCAGGAAATTCTATGTAAATCAGCAGAATAATAGTAAATACTGGCAGTTATGGCAAGAGAAATGGGATGCTTTTATGCAGATCATTTATGATTTTGCCGAGAGTCATGCAAAATGCGATGGTAAAAAGTTTTTTGAACAAGGGTACTGGAAAAGACGAAAACCAAATCGAACTTATAATAAAGCCGTCGTTCGTAAACGTAGCAATGATTACTGCTCCTATACATTTATAAATGGCATTCCAATGTATTTGCCTGAGTTTTTGAAACCAATTACCAATATTCGAATTTCTACAGCTACAAACCGGTTTAGGAGTTGCAAACAAAATCCAGGTATTATAGCGGGTACACTTGGCGGACGAGAATTATTAGTCTCCGGGGACTTTGACTTGTCTTTAATTGAGCAGCAAATTATAAGAGCTATCAATTGCGTTGGGTGTGGAGCATGTACTTATTTATGTCCCGTAAATGCTATTGAAATTAAAAACGAGAAAATCGCAATTGACCAAGAGAAGTGCCAAAAATGTGGAAAATGTATAAAAATTAAAACCTGTTTAGCACTTTCTTATAAAAGCAACAAGAATACTATAGTAAATGCGGAGGCTAAATATCATGGCTAAGGCAAGTAGGGAGTTGAGACTTTTTTATAGCGTTTTTAAGGATCTTCGTACTAGTACAAAAGCAGAAGTAGTCGACATAGGTGTAACAGAAGAAGAATTATCTTTACGTCCCGTTGTGTCTCTTAGTGATACCTCGAGCGTTTCACTTCTAGAGACTTATGGCCGTCAGTTAGGTCGAAAAGCAGAAGATCGTGAAATATGGGGACAAGTGCTGAGTATAGATGAAGATGCTGATTACGGTTTTGATATAAAGCTATCGTATTTCTTAGATGGTATCCAGCGGACAAGTTGGGTCGCCAATGTACCTGTGTTAAAAACGGGAGAACGGGTTCCTGTTAGCGTAGGTCAAGTGGCTGCAGCTATTCTACATCGGGAGAATCGCCATTTAAAAATAATTAGAAAGTATGCCAGGAATAATTTTTCTGTGTTTTTACCTTTCGAATTTATGGGAGAGGTCACAGATATTGAAGCAGTGAGGAAATGGGTCGCAAAAGGTATGCCAACTATTGGTAATCTAAAGTGGAGGGACACTAGTTACGATCCGGCTCCTGTTAGAGAAGGTGGAAAAGTAGTATATGACGAAAAGGGAAATGAAAAACATGACCGAATACCCACCCGTGAACTCAGGAAAAATTTAACTGATATAAACTTCTTTAGAAATCTTTCTAGAAGATGGAACCGTCGTCATAGAGCGATTCTTGAACAAGAACTCCACGATGATTTCGCACGAGATTTTTCATGTAAGAAAGCTAAAGAAAAAGAACATAATTTTTTGGTTATTGACGGCGTTATTACAGATGTGCGTGGGCCCGTTCTTCAATTTGCAATTGGTATTAGTAAAAGTTTTAATACACGGTTTCTCAATGCTAAAGAACATAACAAAGTACTGCAACTTAAACAATTCCAGCGTTCTCCTGTCTTTTTGTTGCATTCTCCGCCAGATGAAAGTTCACTAGAGTCAGGAACTTCTGCAGATGACATTGTTAGGTTTAGCGGCAAGCGAGCTTCATGGTATGTGAGGCTTAGAACCGTTAAATATAGTTCACCTACCTATGGATTAGTTCGCATTGAACTTCTCCCAGATGTTCTTCCGAACAAGGGTTCTGCAGATTTATGGGGTGAAGAGGATACGCGCTTTGTAGATGCTATCACACAAGCTGTAATTCGCGAAAGGTTGCCAACGAGCTTTCCTGACAAACGCTGGCATAATCTATTATATCCCATATTTATGTGTGAGGAATATCTTAGAAGCATGATTTATCCTCACACCACGGTGAAATATATTTCAGTCACTCCGGAGGTGTAAAATGGCTAGAAAACTTCTGGGAAAAGTGTGCGCTACAAGGAATGCACCAACAAATACCACTGAATTTAAATTTTGGTTGGCCGAAAATGCTGAAGAGTTGCAGATTGGAGACATTGTTGTTGCCGAAGAGGGCAGTGAGAAAATTTATGGCCTTGTTAGTCAAATGCAATATTATACCGATGCTGAAAGTGCGTTTGCTGAGTTCTTCAGCCATGATTTTGGTCAACCGCAAACCGTCCCTCCCACTGAACGTACAAGTGTAGAGCTGGTTACGGCCGAGGTAATCGGCAGTAATTCCCAGCGTATTCGTCCAGCACGTGGGGGGATTGTCCGTTTTGCTACTTCCTCTGAAATTAGAGAAGCATATAACATGGATCAAATCGACGACCCAGTGGTATGCGGGATTGTTCGCAATGGGCCAGATCCCGAAAATATTGTCAATGCTGTACTTAGTGAGAAATTTCTGTTGGGACCGGAGGGTGCTCATATAAATATCTCAGGGGCATCTGGACTTGCGACGAAAACCTCTGCAGCTATTTTTCTCATTCAATCCTTACTAAGCCGTGCAAAGCAGGAGAAACGTAAAGTTGCAGTAGTAGCTTTCAACCTAAAGAGTGAGGATTTGCTTTTCTTGGAGAGAAATAGGAATGAAGTTCAAGATATTATAGACCTCCTGCCTTTGGAGAAGAGGCAGCTCTACCAGGAGATCCAAAATGCTGGTGTTAATTTGACATTTGATGAAGATCAGTTGCGATATTTTGCTCCGGCTATGAAGTACGATCTTCACCGTCCAGATAGTCTTAGACAAGATGGGAAAATGGAAGTTTTTTACTGGACTTATGGGAATGTAGTCGATCCCAGCTGCCCAATAAAATTATATAATCTTATTGATCCTGAAGACTTGGATGAGCGCACCTACGGTGTTCTTGGAACTGTAGAAGACCATTCTGAAAAATAAGGATTAGAAAGCTTTAGCGATGTAATAGATTACCTTGAGAAGGCACTCTCTTCTACTTCCACTTCTAAGTATGGGACTTGGTATGGACATCATGGAGCAACGGTTGCGAAAGTCTTGAGACTTCTTCGCGTAACCACCCAAGACCGTTTACGTGGACTCTTCTCTTATGACAGCCCACACGGGAAAGACCTACCCATCGAGAAACTCAAAAGCGGTGACCTTTGGGTCATCGACATACAAGGGCTTAACGATAAAGGTAAACGCATCGTCTTCTATAATGTTATTGACCGTTTAGCAAGAATTTTGGAAGAAGATAAAGTTAAGTCACAGCAACAGCGACGATTCGACAGCATAATGGTTTTTGTTGATGAACTTAATAAATTTGCTCCAAGTCGCTCAATAGATTCACCGCTAAAACAAAGGATAGTTGATATTGCAGCTCGTGGCCGAAGTATTGGCCTGGTTCTTATTGGAGCACAACAATTTGCTTCAGGGGTTGAAAGAGAGGTCTATGGGAATACCGCAACTCAACTGGTCGGACGTAGCGAAGTCGCTGAACTTCGAGATTCTACATATGCTTGGATATCAAGGGATCTACAATACTTAGTGGCATCTCTGCCGAAGGGTAAACTATTACTCCGTCACTCATTGTTTACACGCCCTCTTATTATAGAGTTTCCGCGGCCAATTTTTACTTATACAGAAAGCGACATAGACAGACTTTTGAGTGAAGCGGCAGCTAGAGAAGAAAAGATTGAGCAATTCCAAAGAAGAAAGGGAGAGAAAATATTTGACAGTCTTGTTGAATTGGTTAAATCCAAAAATCTCACGAGTATCAAAATATATAATGAGTGCCAGGATCTGCGTAGATTGGGCATAGGAAAACAAGCTTTTGAGAGATGGTTTAAACACTGGATGTCCAAGAAAGCATATGAAAAAGGCCACAGCGGCGAGAGAAATGCATTCAATATTACTATGCAATTTTTAAAAAAACATGAATAGAACCAATGTCTTCTTTATAAAATGGGAATCCTGCTTTTCCATTGTAAGAATAATTTGTCTACTTTAGTAATGTACAAGAAAGTACTTTATACATCAAAGGTTCTTGATAACAAGAACAGCTTATGTAATACGACGCACAACACAGCATAAAAGGTTCGCCCTATGGGCTCACCCAAATTTTTGCTTCGCAAAAACTTCTTTTAAGCTGCGACCGTTGTCTGCTCATTGCGGGCAGGGAAGGAGGAGTTACAAAAAATGAAACGCTTAATTAGTAGGATGATCCTAACAACATTATTGCTCTTGTTTTTCACCACGTGTGTTTACGTTCAAGGAGCTAAAGATCCCGTAGTAGATACCACCGATAAAGTTTCTTATTATTTAGTTAAGCATAGAGACGGAAGAAAGCAATATATAAAATCTGGCAAATCTGCGACTATAATCATTGACTTGGAACTTTTAAATTATTTGCCAAACGGAATAGTAGAAGGATGGGTAAAAGTGATCCCCCAAAAAGGGGAGAAGCTATTCTTAGAAATACAAAAAAAGTTGAGAGACAAAGGGCATGATTATGCGAATTTTGAATATTACAAATATTCCTTTGAAGTAGACTGTATAAAAAAAGCAAAGAGAATTAAAGAGAGGATAATTTCATTAGGGCCATCCCTAACAGAAGAACTCTATCTTTTAGGGGCTGAGAAAAAAATATAGCCTGTAATCTATTTTTAATCCCCTTACTGACATAATCAATTTTTTGAGTAGCCACATTAGCTCCATATTTCTTATTATTCCAGCTGCAGAAGTTAGAACCGAATTTGCCCCCCTGAAAAATGAGTTTTACATTTTGGGCATTTATGGAAATGG
>JAGHCO010000120.1 GCA_021160405.1 Candidatus Aerophobota bacterium | reverse complement strand
CTTAGCAGAAAAAATCTACAGAAGAGCTGAAAAAGCCTGTGTTCTCTTTGATAATGAAGATAATACTGTAGATTACGGTGATATTCAAGATCGTATCCGCTCAGAGCTCAAAATTTTTAAGATCTTACAAAAAGAGATAGATAAAGTAACCAAAAAAGTGCAAGATCTTTATAAAACCTGCTTTCCCAAGAAAAGAGCTAACAGTCTTCCTGGTATAGCTGATACTTCAGGTGCAGTTATTGCCTCAACTATTGGAGATCCTAATAGGTTTTCCTCTGCCAGGTCAGCAGTAGGTTATTTAGGTTACTACCCAAAGGAAGATAGCTCCGGTCTTTCCTCAAAGAAAGGGTTACGTATGACCAAGGCCGGACCAAATATGGCTAAGGGACCCTTGTTTCTGGCAGCTGATGTAGGTCGTACTATTGATCCCCAGTTGGGTAAAATCTACTATGAACAAATGGTAATATATGGGAATCATTATACCAAAGCAGTTTGCCGAGTAGTAAGAGCTATGATCCCTAGAATACTCAGATCAATGAAAGAAGATCGAGACTATGTAATTCGTGATCTTGATGGAAATCCCATCTCAAAAGAAGAAGGAAGAAAAATAATCAAAGAACAGTTCTTTGTACCTGAGGAGGTACGTCAAAGACTTTCTAATAGAAAGCGAATGCCCCTAAATAAAAAGGAAAGAACCAAACCCCAATATGCAAGAGGCGGCAAACTCCTCAGATTAGAGTCAATTCTTCCCATAGAATCGTCTTCAGTTTAAACCAAGTACATTTTAACTAATCTGAGGAATTTGTCAAATAGAATCTTTCTAATGCCTATATATAAAGGAATACAGAAAGTTTTATCTAAAAAAAGTACATCAAATACATCGTGATTTATTTTTAGGTAAAATTAGATTTTTCGTTCTTTTGGTCATTAATTTAATGAAAATCTATATTAATAAGCTCTATGTCAATATTTTAGCCTGGGAGCAAAGGGACTTGACATATCTTAGAAAATCTAATCAAACCAATTGAACCAATTTGAGCTATGAGCAATCCCGCTTGACAATATTTCCTTATCAATGTATAATGTTCATAAGTTGAACGAAACTACTTCAAAATAGAGCTTCTTTTCACTTTTGCTGAATTTTTACTTGAGGAGATGAACCGCAAAAAGTTCACTCAGTGAACTCTCAACGACTCTATAAACCGAACAAACGAGATTAGACCTTTTCTTTAGCCAAACAAAGGAGATAAACCAAATTGGCTTTTACTTTAAGACCTGCGATAGGAGAAAATTTCTTTAACAGAGAAAAAGTAGTAAGAGAAATAATAAGAACTCTTACTAACCCTCATTTACAAATGGGATTTGCCCTTATTGGCCCTCGGAGAATGGGCAAAACTTCCATTTTAAAAGAAGTTTCCAGAAAACTTAACCAGGCAAAGAATGTAGTAGTAATTTATTTCTCTCTTTGGGATTTGGTAGAAAATACTTTATGCGAATTCTCCCGAGAAATAACCGAGGAAATACTTAATGCATTTAAAAGAGAATTTGCAGTTAAACACAAAATATCTCAGATAGTAAAAGTCTCCCGGGATAAAATATATACTTTCTTGAAGACACTGGGTATCCATATCAGAGTAATGGATGAAATAGAAATTGAATTTACCAGAAAAGAAAAACCCTTAAATGCAAATTATCTAATTGAGCGGATATTTAGACTCGTTGAAGAACTTTCTCAAGAATTTGGTGTCCGTTCTATCTTAATCATAGATGAATTTCCCTCATTAATAGAGATGAAAAATGGTAAGAGGATAGGGGAAGGGGTAATAAGAAAGATAAGAACCATTCAAGAAGACCTTCAAAATACCATACTATGTATATCCGGTTCTATAAGAAAAACTATGGAAATAGTTACTTTATCTCCTTCCTCACCCTTTTACAGACAGTTTATCGTGAAAAATATTGGTCCTCTGGATAAAACAAGTATAGAAGAATTATTAAGAAAGAATCTACACAAGGGTATAACTCCTCCAGCCATTGATAGATTATATGAGTTGACTAAGGGAATACCATTTTATGTTCAATTCATTGGGAGATGTTTAGAAAAAAGGGAAGAAAAGAAAATCAATGAAGATACAATAAATAAGAGTTTTTATGAAATGTTAAGAGAAGAAGGTAATATCATATTTACAGAGGAGTTCTACAAATTTAGTGAGAAGGAAAGATTGTTGTTAAAGGTTATGGGGGCAGAGGGGATTAAAAGGCTCAACAAACTATGTGTTAAAATTGGAGAAAATCCAAATATAGTAAGTAAAACCTTAGAACATCTGATAAACAAAGGAGCAGTTTACAGAGAATCTGAGGGAATATATAAAATTGTTGATTCTGTATTTGCAGAGTGGATAAAATTTCGTTTTCGATAAATTTATCGACGACATTTTTGTCGAAAATAAAAGAACTGATAATTGAAAAATGAAGGTTTGACCCCTTGAAGATATGCATTATAGGAACAGGTTATGTAGGTCTTGTTACAGGAACTTGCTTTTCTGAAGTGGGTCATAGAGTAATTTGCGTGGATAGCGATGAGAGAAAAATTGCCATGCTTAAAAGAGGGGAGATGCCTATTTATGAGGTGGGACTAAATGAGCTTGTTCAAAGAAATAAGGGGAGGGGGTATCTTACATTTTCCACATCTATTGAGGAAGGAGTGGAAAAATCAGATGTTATCTTTATCTGTGTGGGAACACCTCCTAAAGAAAGGGGAGAGGCAGATCTTTCCAGCGTGGAGAAGGTAGCAAGGCAGATTGCCTCCTTTGCCACATCCTCTAAGTTGGTAGTAGAGAAAAGCACTGTTCCCGTTAAAACTGGGGAGTGGATAAAGAGAGTATTTAAGATGTACAACTCTCAGGTGGATTTTGATATTGCATCAAATCCAGAGTTTCTAAGGGAGGGAAGTGCAGTAGCTGATTTTTTAAATCCAGATCGAATTGTGATTGGAGTAGAAAAAGAGGGGCCAGCAGATATCTTGAAAAAGATCTATGAGCCTATCATCAACCATCAATTTGATCCCAACCTCAGAGAGCCATCTTCTCCCCATCCTGTCCCCTTAGTGGTTACCGATATTCAAAGCGCAGAGATAATAAAGCATGCCTCAAACTCATTTTTAGCCATGAAAATATCCTTTATCAATGCCATCTCCGATATCTGTGAGAAGGTGGGGGCAGATATTGAGAAGGTAGCTGAAGGTGTTGGCCTTGATAGGAGAGTGGGAAGGCATTTTTTAAGAGCAGGATTAGGATTTGGTGGATTTTGTTTCCCTAAGGATCTTCAGGCTTTTATAAAAATAGCTAAGGATTTAAACTACGACTTTACCTTATTAAAAGAGGTAGAGAGGATAAATAAAGAAAGGCCAGCACTTTTAGTTAAGAAAATAAGAGATACTCTATGGATAATAAAGGATAAAACTATTGGAATTTTGGGTCTATCGTTTAAACCGGGAACTGATGATATGAGATTTGCCCCATCTTTGAAAGTTATAAGTATCCTGCAAAAGGAGGGAGCAAGAATAAAAGCCTACGATCCTGCAAGTATGGGAAAGGCTAAAGAGCTCCTTCCCGGTGTTGTATTTGTTAGCGACCCTTATGAGGTTAGCGAAGAAGCTAATGCTCTGGTCATTCTTACTGAATGGGATGAGTTTAAAACTCTTAACTTTTTTAGGATAAAAAAGCTCATGGTAAATCCTGTAATTATAGATGGTAGGAATATGTTTGACCCTTTAAAGATGAAAGAGCTTGGATTTATCTATAAATGCATAGGAAGAGGTTAGGATGCGTATTTTAATAACTGGAGTTTGTGGCTTTTTAGGCTCTCACCTTTGCGATTATCTTCTGAAAAAGGGACATCAGGTTATAGGGATGGATAACCTTATTACTGGGAAGATGGATAACATTGCCCACCTTCTGGGAAGAGATGATTTTGAGTTTATAAAACAAGATGTAACTGGGTATATTTACGTGAAGGATGAGCTTGACTATATTCTTCACTTTGCCTCTCCTGCATCTCCTGTGGATTACCTCCAATTTCCAATTCAAACCTTAAAAGTTGGCTCCTTAGGGACTCATAAGGCCCTTGGACTTGCTAAAGAAAAAAGAGCAAAGTTTTTGTTAGCTTCAACCTCTGAGGTATACGGTGATCCAAAGGTTAACCCCCAGAGGGAAGATTATTGGGGAAACGTTAATTCTGTAGGGCCAAGGGGAGTGTATGATGAGGCAAAGAGATTTGCCGAATCCTTAGTTATGGCATACCACAGAAACCATAAAATAGATACTAAAATAGCCAGGATATTTAACACCTATGGGCCAAGGATGCGAGGTGACGATGGAAGGGTGGTGCCAAATTTTATAACTCAAGCTTTAAAGGGAGATGATTTAACAGTTTATGGGGATGGCTCTCAAACAAGGAGCTTTTGTTATGTATCTGACCTTGTGGAAGGGATATACAAGCTTATGTTCTCAGATATAAATGAGCCTGTTAATTTGGGTAATCCAGATGAGATAAGCATTTTTAATTTTGCTAAGAAAATTCTCTCGCTTACCAGCTCTAAGAGCAAGATTGTATTTATGCCCCTTCCCAGAAACGATCCCAAGGTAAGGTGCCCTGATATATCTAAAGCTAAGAGGTTATTGGGTTGGCAGCCAAAGGTGAGCTTAGATGAAGGGCTCAGGCAAACCATTCAATGGTTTAAGGGTCAAACTTAATCTGATTTATCTTCCTATTTTTCTATCCATAGGGAATTCTTTCCTAAGAATTCTTCTATTTCGCTAATTAAAGATTCAGAAAAATCTACCCTTAAAGATTTTGACTTAACTGTTATCCTCTCTTTATTATCTCCTTGAAAGTGAAGATAAAGGGGAAGTTCTCCTTTATGAGAGAGGAGAATATCTTTCATTTTTTCCATATCTTCCTTGCCCCATCGATTCTTTTTTACCTGTAAGTGAAAATTATAATGGGTATCCTTTAATTTGGAAAAGGGAAGAATTTTATTAGCAATTATTTTTACAGAATCGTTAGAGGCATCTAATCCTCCTTCTACTAAAATTAAGTTTCCCTCTTTAAGATAAGAGGCGCACTTCTCGTAAACTTCGGAGAAGATAACTACTTCCCCTTCAGATTCTAAATCCTCAAGGGTTAAAAATGCCATTGCTCTTCCTCGTCTATCATTCTTAAGGGTAAGAGAGCTTATTACCCCGGCTATCCTTAGATTTCTTTTATCCTTTATTTGATTTAAATTAGCAAGGGATGTGGTAGAGAAGTAGGCAATTCTTCTCTCGTATCCTTTTAAGGGATGCCCAGAAAGGTAAACTCCTAAAAGCTCCTTTTCCCAGGCCAATTTGAGCTTTCTGGAAGCTTCTTTCATCTGGGGAAATTTGTTTAGTTCATCCAGTTTACCCTCAAAGTTTTCTTCTTTTCTCTCAAGGTTTTCAAAAAGGGAGAGCTGTCCTTTTCTCCTATCTTTTTGAATTTGGGAGGCCTGCTCTATGGCTTGATCTATTACAGCTAAATTTTGAGAGCGATAACCCGGTAAGGGGTCAAAAGCTCCACACTTAATTAAACTCTCCATCACTCTTTTGTTGACTACTCTCAAATCTACCCTCTTGCAAAAATCAAAGATGGATGTAAATTTTCCATTTTTCTCCCTTTCCTTTAAAATTGGGAATATTGCCGCCTCTCCCACATTCTTTACTGCAGTAAGTCCAAACCTTATGCTATTCTTTACTACAGTAAAGTTAGCTAAGGATTGGTTAATGTCTGGAGGTAAAACTTGAATACCCATCCTACGACACTCATTTATGTAAAAGATGAGCTTGTCTGTGTTATCCTTCTCTGAGGTTAAAAGAGCAGCCATAAACTCTAAGGGATAGTTAGCTTTAAGGTAAGCTGTTCGGTAAGAAATGAGAGCGTAACCTGCAGAATGAGACTTATTAAATCCATAACCTGAAAAATAAGCCATTAGCTCAAAAACTCTTTTTGCTATTGATGAATCAACTCCCTGTTTAGTTGCCCCTTGAATAAATTTTTCTCTTTGTTCATCCATTAGCTTGCGAATTTTCTTACCCATGGCTCTTCTTAAGATGTCAGCCTCGCCCGGGCTAAATCCAGCTATCTCACTGGCAATTCTCATTACCTGTTCCTGGTAAAGAATAACTCCATAGGTTTGCTCTAAGATAGGTTTAAGTTTTGGGTGCAGATACTCAGGTTTACTTCGCCCTCGTTTCCTATTGATAAAATCATCCACCATCCCACTCTGAAGAGGGCCGGGGCGATACAGAGCTAAAATAGCAATGATATCCTCAAATTTTTCCGGACTTAATCTCTTTACAAGGTCCTGCATTCCTCTGCTTTCAAGCTGAAAAACACCTGAGGTTTCTCCCCTGCGCAAAAGCTGGTAAGTTGGCTTATCATCTAAGGGAATAGTTTTAAGGTCTATTTCCTTCCCTTCTCTTTGTTTAATTAAGCGGAGAGTATCCCCAATTACATTTAAGGTCTTAAGGCCTAAGAAATCCATTTTAAGAAGACCAATAGCTTCTAAAGAATGCATTTCGTATTGAGTGGTAATCTCATTTTTGTTGGTGCGATACAGGGGAGTGTAGTGGGTAAGTTTACCCGGAGCAATTACTACTCCAGCGGCATGGGTGGAAGCGTGTCTGGTTAACCCCTCTATTTGCTGAGCAATCTCAAAAAGATTTTTTATCTCCCCATCCTTATCTATAAGGTCCTTAATTTCATCACTTTCCTTAATGGCTGTTTTTAACTCCCTATTAAAGGGTATAAGCTTGGCAACTTTATCTACTTTAGCATAGGGTATTCCTAAAACCCTTCCCACATCCCTAATTGCTGCTCTGGCAGCCATAGTTCCAAAAGTTATTATCTGAGCAACGTTATCCTCTCCGTACCTTTTGCGAACATAATCTATAACTTCTCCTCTTCTATTATCCTGAATGTCTATATCTATATCGGGCAGAGCTTTTCTCTCTGGATTTAAAAATCTTTCAAACAAAAGGTCGTAATTTAAAGGGTCTATCTCGGTGATGTCTAACAGATAAGCCACAAGACTTCCTGCAGCTGAACCTCTTCCCGGACCTACCAAAATACCTTTGCCTTTGGCATAGTGGATAACATCCCAGATAATGAGGAAATAGCCTGAGAATCCCATGCTGGATATAATCTCAAGTTCTCTTTTTAGTCTATCCTTAACCTTTGCAGTAGGGTTAGGGTATTTCTTTGTTAGCCCTTGTTCACAGAGTTCTCTTAAATAACTATCTAAATCATAACCAGAAGGGACCTGATAGGTAGGGAGGTAAACTTTTTTCTTTCTTAAGGTAAAGGTAACTTTTTTGGCAATTTCTTCAGTGTTGGCAATAGCCTCTGGAAGATTAGAGAAAAGCTTACTCATCTCAGAAGGTGAGCGAAAATAAAAGTTAGATGAGGAAAATTTTAAGCGATTGTTATCTGTAAGAGTTTTACCTGTTTGAATACACAAAAGCACATCTTGGGCTTTAGCATCTTCTTTAAAAAGGTAATGGACATCATTGGTAGCTACTAAAGGAATGCTCAACTCCTTACCCAACTGTATTAAAAGATTGTTAACTATTTCTTGATCCTCCAGACCATTGGACTGTATTTCCAGATAAAAATCATCCCCAAATAAAGATTGGTAAAATTTAGCTATCTCTTTTGCCTTTTCAATTTTTCCCCTTTTAAGTAAAGAGGGAATCTCTCCTTTTAAACAGCCAGAGAGAGCTATCATTCCCTCAAATCTTTTAGAAAGAATTTGCTTGTCTACCCGGGGATGGTAATAAAAACCTTCTAAGAAACCAACACTAACTAAATCCATTAAGTTTTGGTAACCTTGCTTATCTTTGCATAGAAGAATTAAATGATAAGAGGTTACCTCTCCTCTTAGCTTTTTCTTTTTTAGTCTTGATTCGGGAGCTACATATACCTCACAACCAATAATAGGCTTTATCCCTTTTTTGCTTGCTTTTTGATAAAAATCCACCGCTCCAAAGAGGTTACCATGGTCGGTGAGGGCTAAGGCAGGCATGTTGAATTTGTAGGCTTGATTAACTAATTGGGAAATACTGCAAGCTCCGTCTAAGAGACTATAGTCAGAGTGAGTGTGCAGGTGAACAAAGTCAGACATTTAATTCTCCTTACCTAATAAATTTTAGCTCATATTTTTTCTTTTGTCAATGAATTCTCGGATAATCAAAAAAGATTTGACGTTTTGAGCCCAATGCATATAATATAACAACCTGATTTGTAACAGGTAAGTTTCCCTAAAAGTAAGTAAGATTCATGGAGCTTTGGAAACTATTACTAATCATTGATACCTTGTTTTTTCCCAGGACGCTTTGATAATATTTGATATAAACTTCTTCATATTTTACCTGCTTTCATAGCTCTGCCTGTGCTATCCATACTGAAGCTACCCGCAACTGGCACCCCAGAGTGTTCCAATAAACCAAAAGAAATAAATGGGGGAATTACAAGATGAAGGATAAAAATATATTAGAAAAATTGCAAGAAGAAGCGTTGGGGAAGGAAACAGCTGAAAGGAAGACCATTTTAGATAATCTAACGGAACTGGTAGTTCTTCAAGATAAAGAACAGAGGGTCTTATGGGCAAATCGTGCTGCGACAGAGTCATTAGGATTAAGTATATCCCAAATTATCGGGAAATATTGCTATGAGCTCTGGCACCAGCGAAATACTCCCTGTAAAGGATGCCCCGTTACCAAGACATTTAAGATGGGTGCGCCCCAGCAAAATGAGGTGAAGACTCCTGATGGAAGGTGGTGGTTTATTTCAGCCTCCCCCCTGAAAGATGAGCAAGGTAATGTTATTGGTGCAATAGAAACAGCTCTTGATATCACCAAGCGCAAGAAGTTAGAGGAGGCACTTAGAAAAAGTGAGGAGAAATTTCGCTTGATGGTTTCAGAGGTGAAGGATTACGCAATCTTCATGTTAGACCCTGATGGAATCGTTTCAAGTTGGAATGAAGGTGCCGAGTATATTAAAGGCTACACTCAAGAAGAGATTATTGGACAGCACTTTTCCCAGTTTTATACCAAAGAAGATAGAGAAAAAGGAAAACCTAACAAAGAGTTAAAAATTGCCCTTGCTAAAGGTCGTTTTGAAGATGAAAGCTGGAGGGTCCGAAAAGATGGGTCCTTGTTCTTTGCTCATGCGGTAATTACACCATTAAAAGATAAAACTGGCAAATTAGTTGGATTTGCCAAGATCACGCAGGAGATCACCGAGCGAAAGAGGTCGGAGGAAAGAATAAAAAGGCTTTACTCTATGCAAAAGGTTATTCGAAGAATAAACCAGGTTCTCTTAAGAGCTAAAGGTGAGCCTGAGCTTTTTCAAAGAATTTGCGAGCTTCTTTTACAGATAGAAGATTTTAAATTTGTCTGGATAGGATTTTTGCAAGAAAAGACTTTTGAAGTAAAGCCTGTTGCCTATGCAGGATTTGAAAGGGGTTATTTATCATCTATTAAATTAAGGTGGGATGACTCTAAGTACGGTATGGGACCTACAGGTAGAGCTATTAAAGAAGGAAAGCCCTTTATTATAAGGGATATAGAAAATGACCCAAGGTATGCTCCCTGGAGAAAAGAAGCTTTAAAAAGAGGTTATAAATCAAGCATATCACTTTCTTTATCACATGCCGGGGAGGTAATTGGTGCTCTTAATATTTACTCTGGGGAAAAGGATGCTTTTCAGGATGAGGAAGTTGAATTTTTAAAAGAAGCAGCATCAGATATAGCTATTGGTATAAAGTCTTTAAGAGTAGAAAAAGAACTTGAGAGAACTGTTAAGCAACTGGAAGCAACAACCGAAGGAATTATCTGGACTGTAGCAAAAATAGTAGAGGCAAGAGACCCCTATACATCTGGTCATCAGGAAAGGGTGGCAAAATTAGCTCGTGCTATAGCTGAGGAGATGGACCTTCCCCAAGACCAAATTAAAGGAATCTACATGACTGCAATTATTCATGATATTGGTAAGATTTATGTTCCCAGTGAGATCCTTAGCAAACCCGGCAGGTTAACCAAAATTGAATTTTACATGATTAAAACTCACCCCCAATACGGTTACAATATGCTAAAAGATGTAGATTTTCCCTGGCCAGTTGCTCTTACTATTCTTCAACACCATGAAAGGATGGATGGCTCGGGATATCCTCAGGGTTTATCAGGAAAAGACATTGTTCTTGAGGCAAGAATCTTAGGGATAGCAGATGTTGTTGAAGCTATGTCCTCTCACCGCCCTTACAGGGCTGCTCTTGGTATAGATAAAGCCCTGGATGAGATCTTAAAAAATAAGGGTAAACTCTATGACTGTGAAGTCGTGGATACTTGTATGAAGCTTTTTAAAGAGAAAGAGTTTAAGTTCCAGTAAGATGAGAAGTTATCTTTTGTGGAGTTAGTACTTCAGGGGTTAATTTTCCTTGACAAAGTTTTGGGAATGAGTATAATCTCAAAAATTAAAAAATATAAAGGAGTAAAAGATGGAAAAAGTTAAAATTTCAAGTGGTAAACTGCGCGGTATTAGGATGTTAGCAGATGAAGAGGGAAAGTTTAGAATGATGGCCATTGACCAACGTGGCTCCCTGCAAAGAATATTAGGAAAAGTAATGGATAAAGACCCTAAACAGGTAAGTCCCAATGATCTTTCCACTTTTAAAAAATCTGTAATAAAAGTTTTATCTCCTTATTCCAGTGCTACTTTAACAGACCCAGTTTACGGATATCCTTATGCGGCAGAGTATCTTCCTAAAAATGTAGGGCTGCTTTTAGCAACAGAGCAAACAGGAGCTGAGCTTGGAGGCAGGAGTGGGAAGGAGAGAAAATCTCGCCTGCAGCCGGGATGGAATATAAGTAAAACAAAGAGAGCTGGAGCTAATGCAGTTAAACTTCTTATGTATTACAGAGGAGATGCTTCTTCTGATGTGGTTCAACATCAAAAGGACATAATATTAAAAGTTGGTGAGGAATGTGAAAAGTATGATCTACCTTATGTTTTGGAAATTGTTAGCTATCCTTTTAAACAGGATGAGGACAAGGATAATGTTACCTTTGCCAAGAGGAAACCAGAAATAGTGATGGATTACACGAGGGAGTTCTCAAAGCCTGAGTATAAGGTTAATATTTTAAAGATAGAGTTCCCTGCAAACTTAAAGTACTGTAAGGAATTTTCAGGTGGTGAGTTTGATGGTAAAAAAAGAGAGCCTGCCTATAATCTTTCTGAGGTAGAGGATTATTGCAAAGAACTGACCAGTATTTCTTCTGTGCCCTGGGTTATCTTAAGCGCAGGGGTAAATATCAAAGAATTTCTTGTTAATGTTAAGTTAGCTACTGAGAATGGTGCTTCTGGATTTTTAGGTGGAAGAGCAATATGGCAAGATGCGGCTAAATACTATCCAGATGTAGAGAAAGTGGAAGGATGGCTCTCAACCAGTGGAGTGGACAATTTCCGCAGGCTCTATGAGGCATCTAAGAATGCTACTCCTTACTTTAACCATAAGAGTTTTGGAAGTTTTGCTAATATAGAGCTGGATTTGCGTGGAGAAAACTGGCACATAGATTATAAAGGACTGTAAAAAAGGGGACAGGCTACTTTTTCTTATAGCTTTAGTGAGCATTTAGATGATAATAGTTTAGTTTTCCTAAAACGGCCCTCTAGTTTAATGT
>JAGHCO010000047.1 GCA_021160405.1 Candidatus Aerophobota bacterium | reverse complement strand
TTATTAGCAAAAGAATTTAAGCTATAGAAAAAAGGGGACAGGCTACTTTTTCTAAAGGAAAAAGTAGCCTGTCCCCTTTTTTCCTTTTTTCTATAGCTTAAATTCTTTTGCTAATAAATTAGCGATTTTTTTTGCTCCTCCCGGAGGCCCCATTCTAAAGGAGCCAATTTTTCCCCTTTTAACTCTTTCTTTCCGATCGGAAAGAAGGAAAGAAATTTCAGATACTACTCCTTCAGGGAAATCTGATACAAATTTAACCGCCCCCCCAAGGAGCCTTTCTTGGTCCTTCATCCGCTTGAAAGTGGTTTGAGGCCCGCATCCAGCAAAGGATACTACAGGTTTGCCCAGGCCTGCAGCTTGCTCATTAGCTGTTCCTGCTAAACCTATAATAACTTCTGATTTTGAAATTATATCTTCAAATCCATTTTTAACTAAAAGAACACACCTTTCATTTTTTTTTAGCATTCCCTTTTCATAAAACCAGTTGTGTTTTTTTGCTAACCTTACAATTGTTTCTATTTTGAGGGATTGAGGTAGAGCGCAAGCAAATCTTACCTTTTCTCTTATTTTCTCTACTACTTTGAGTATCTTCAAGAAATTTTTATAAGCCTCAGATCTACTACCAGGAAGTATTCCTACTATTGGTGGTTCACCTAAGTTAATTCCCTTAGGAGTTAACCCATCCATCATAGGATTGCCCAAGAAGATCGCAGGTATACTTTTTTTTCGCAGGTTTTGAGCGGTATATTCATCACGAGTTAAAACCTTCTGAGGGATTTTTCTCATAAAAAGCTCCTCTATTTTGTAGTGAGGTTTTTTATAATTAGATTTTGCTGGAGCTAAGAAGACTATTTTTTTGCGCAGGGCAAGGTGTCCTAAAATTAAAAGGGGGATATCCCCTACAACTACTGCATAATCAATAGCTAACCGCATCTTTTTTAAAGTTAAATAGTACTTTAGTGGTATATAACCGTAGGGTATATCCAGTAAAAGTCCCCACAGACTTTTTGTGGGAAAACCTCCAGAAGGAGGAACTTTGCTTTGAGTAAGAAGAGGGATTCCTCTTTTGGTATATTCTTTTCCTGAGGAGATAAGAGGAGCACCTGTTATCCTAACTTGTGGTTTAATTTTCTTAAGCTCTGCGGCAATTAAACCAGCAGATCTATCCTCTCCATAACAGTTACTTAGAAAGCAAATATGCATTTTATTTTTGCCTATTGTTTCTTATCTCTTCCATTTCATCCGCGTAAATCCGTGGCTAAATATTCAGGATTATTTTAGCTATATTATCTGCAGCTCCTCTTTGTTTAGCTATCTTTTTTAATTCTTGAGAAATCTTTTCTCGAGTTTTGGAATTTTTTAGCAATATTAAGGCTTCTTTGGCTACATCCTGAGGTTTTAGAACACCCCTTAGCTCTGGAACAATTAACTTTTTAGTTATTATATTGGGAGGAGAGATAAACTTCATTCCCTTATTTTTTTTGAAAATAAGGTATCTTTTGATAAATGCTACAGGTAGGATTTTAGGACTTATCAGACCAATTATCCCATCCATGGGGATAAGTTCAGCTTTATTTAATGGAAGAGTTACTATCATAGGAACTCCCATCCAGGCAATTTGCAGATTATTGGTTCCTGGGATAGTAATTATAAGCTGGGATATAGACATAGCTTGGTGAGGATTTTCCTTTACTATACCTGCTTTAGTTCCCACCTTAGTTTTAACTACAGTGAAACTATTTCTTTGAATAATTTGTATCCCCTCTTTTTTTAAGATTCTCTCTACCTGTTCTTGATTAACAAAGGGAGATAGAGCAAAAAGAAACTGAACTGAGGGAATATTTTGCCAAATTAAATCGGCAACTTTGGCAAAAAAGGGAAGCATAAATTGAATTTCCACAGGACGACTCCCAGGAAGAAAGGTGAGAAGAGGTTTTTGAGGAGATATTCCCAATCTGCGGCAAGTTACATCTTTACTTTCTGTAATTTTTATACTGTCCAGACTTAGATGACCAACAACCTCAATTTTTTCCTGTTTTACTCCTTGGGAGATAAATTTTTCCTTTGTTTTTTCATCGGGAACTAAAAATTTTTCAAAATATTTTTTCCATCTTGGTTTGGTGGTATAAGCAAAAGCTGGGGCTTTTAGTTTTTTAGATAAAACTGCAGGATAAAATGCATCTCCCCCTAAAAATAGAATACAGGATTTTTCTCCAAGATTAAAAGAAAAGAGTTTTTTTCCTAAAAAAATGTATTTTAATATCTCCTTTGGTTCAATAATTTGATCTATCCAGGGCCATCCCTTGGCAACCTTTGCTTCCATTCCACTTGCATACTGACAGGGAGTTATTATTAGGTTAATTTTTATCCTCGGTGTTCTCTCTTTTAATTTTTCTATTAGAGGTCGAACCCAACCAGATAGTTCTCCTGGAGAATTAGCTGTGATAAAAATTTGCATATTTTCCTCGATTATTCTTTTATCTTATGATAGAAAGCTCTGAAAAAACTTGAAGCTGCTCTTTGCTCGGTGCTTTCTGGCGCCTGCGGCTAAGTTCTACTCTTATCTTTTTACTGTGGCTCTTATGGGCGATGTATAAGTTTAGAGAAGAACTAAGAGTTAGAACGCATAGACCCGCCTT
>JAGHCO010000124.1 GCA_021160405.1 Candidatus Aerophobota bacterium | reverse complement strand
CTTTGTAATATAGCTTCTCCATAGTAGATTTTCCAAGAATTTTCCTTTGTTTTAACTAACATAGTTCGAAGAATAAAAGATGTCCATGATTGGCAGCAATAATTAAATACTTTCTGAAACTCTTGTATCGCTCTTATACCTGAAATATCCATTTTCTCTCACCCGTTTAAGAGTGAAAGATTTTTATTGTTGCTTTCTTTTGCCCCATGCTGTAGGAGTATCATTGCCCTCTTTATTGAGTTTTCTACAACCATCTTTTTCTCTGGATTAAGTTTTATCCTTCTTCCCCAATTACATTCAACAATGTTACCTAACTCAAAAAAACATTAATTTGCACCTTTTGCGTATTATGGCGATATTTCACTAAAATATTTCCGATCTCCTATAGACTTTGGACAGTAGGTTACTATTAAAAACCATTCTTACTAAAAAGGTTCATCGCAATATGAAATTATTTTTAAAAGTTTCCGGACAAATAAAAAAACTCAGTCTTGATAGAAATAATTAATGTTATGTCTTTGGTACAGTGGCACAAAAGTGCTATGATTATTCAGCTCTACGGGTAATTGGTCTGTGCATTTCTTGGTAATCCTGATATCGAAACTTTAGGCGACTACATTCATTAATTAAGATTTGCGCTGAAGTGGCAGCTACGCCTATCACTAAAACCTCTTTACCCATTTGGGCAAGTTTTCTGATGAGAGGAACCATATCTTTATCTCCAGAACAAATAACGAAAACGTCGATCTGTGGATACTCATAAAGACTTTGCATTACATCGCATATCAGCATCGGGTCTCCAAGACTCTTCACTTCACCATTGTTGGATTGTTCGTAACTCGGAGTATAAACAGGGTCAATACCATTTTTGTGGAAATTGTACAAGTAGGAATTCCTTTTAAAACTATCAGGGAGAAACGGAACATAAACTTTTCCTATTATTACCCTCCCTTCCTTATTTGCTTCTTCCAAAAGAACTTCTATATTATATTTTTCTCCTATTACCTTCTCTGAGCTATGAACCAGGTTCTCATGATCTATAAAGATAGCTACTTTTTTCATTCTTCTTTTATACCAAGGTTGTTGTAGACATATGTTTTATATGCATCAAGCATAAGAGATAGAATCTTAGGAATGGTTAGTGTAACAGGATGGAGAAAAGACAAGTCGCTAACTACTTTCTCGACTATGTGTCTGCTAACATCCTGCGTTGCTTTGTATCCGGAAAGTAGGTTGTTCAATTCATAAGCTTGTGAAAAACTTCCATTTTCTAATGCTTTTTCACTCCTTTTTTTAATTCGATCTATATTGATATTTTGGATTGACGAAGGACATAACTTTGCAAAAACTATCTTCTCCAACTTTTCTCTATTTTCATTAGAAGGTCTTACCCCCTCAAACAGAATATGGTCTTTTTCAACATTTACTTTCAATGCAATGGAGGGATATAACGATTGGTTCATCGATGCAGTGTCAGACTCATCTAATGAATAAGAATCCACGATATATTCCTCAATTTTATTCTGGACTTTCCAACCTTGCTCTTTTATCTTTTCCAATATAGCGCTGTATTCAGTAAACCAGAATACCCCCCATAATTCCATCTGGAAGAAAATAGAATCATCTTTTTTTGTCATAGACTCACTCCAAAGAAATGGGTCTTCTGTTTCATACTTTATGTGGTCTATAATAAATTCAATAAGCTGTCTAGGAAGGTTTTTTCTTTTTAATTCTGAGGCCAACTTGATTTTTATGTATTGACAAAAAGTTTCTCTGAAAGTTGGACTTAAATATACCTCCCAATCCCAACTGAAAAAAGGTGTCTCCAACTTGCTTGTAGGCCAGCTTCTCCATTTTTTTAAGCTCTTCCTAACTAGATCTAGCTTTTGCCGCCTTATAGTGTTCGATGAAAGATTATCTATAATTTGTTTAAATATATCGCACAGCTTCCATCTCATAATGTCATGGGGTGAAACCCCTCTTTGTAAAGCTTCGTATACTATTGCTATGTACTTCTCGAAAGTGAGAGGTAGAGAGCGCACAGTTACCTCTTTTGACATTCTTTCTATCTGTGAAGGTAATATCATCTTGGCGCTCTTCAAAATACAATTGGCTTTGAGATAATCACCTTTTTTGTATGCCTCTTTAATCTGCTCATTTATCTTGTCTTTGTTAAGAAGCAAATATTTTTCGCTACTGTCATCAAAATAGAGTGCAGAATCACACAAAAAGGCCATGAATTGAGCTATCTCTTGCTCCTTTAAACTATATTCATTTTTTATTGTAACTGAAAGATTCATAGATAAACTCCCTCAATTATTTATTTATGCACATCTTATACCGAGGTAGTTTTGAGGTCAAGTTGATTCAGAGAAAATCGCATTAAAAAGAACTACTCCTTCTTCCATAATCTGTTGTAACCAAGTTAGTATTTTACCCTATTTGAACTTAACAGGATGTTGCTCTTGCAGTTTCCCGATTCTCCTTAAGTGACCTTTATGATAATAATAGCCTTCTTATTTGGGGCCTTATGCTGGTTATTCTTCTTTCTGGTCATTGATAAAAAGGGCCATCCTGTAGGATTCTTTAGAAAAGGTTAACCTATCCAGAGCAAGGGTTATAGAGATAACACCAATGAGCGAGAAGACAACCCCTAAAACTCTTGCAAAGTCGCACAAAAGCCTCAGCTCTGAGATCATAAAATCTCTGGGAGGTGCTGCGTAAGCTTGCTGAACAAGGGTGAG
>JAGHCO010000225.1 GCA_021160405.1 Candidatus Aerophobota bacterium | reverse complement strand
GTATAGAAACTGTGGAGCAAACCCAGAGGTATTTAAAAGCTAATGTCTCTCCCCTTTTAGCTTTGGAGGGTATGTGGTTAAAATTGGCTTGCTAAATTTTATTTAACCATTGAATTTATAAATATCAAGGTAAAAATGAGGTATATCATGAAATACATATTAGCTATTGCTGATGGAATGGGTGATTATCCCTTAAAAGAGCTCGGAGGAAAAACACCTCTTCAGATAGCCAAAACACCTAATATGGATAAATTAGCTAAACAGGGAAGATGTGGAAGATTCATAACTATTCCTAAAGGTATGCCCCCTGGCTCAGCAGTAGCTAATATGTCCATTTTGGGATACGATCCTAAAGTATCTTTCCAGGGAAGAGGTGTTTTAGAAGCAGCAAGTATGGGGATTAATTTAAACCCTGAAGATGTAGCTTTAAGGTGTAACCTTATCTGTGTGAAGGATAATAAAATAAAGAACCACTCTGCTGGTCATATTAGCACTCAGGAAGCTGCTCAGCTTATAAGATTAGTTAATGATAAGCTGGGAAGTGAGCAGGTTAAATTTTATCCCGGAGTAAGTTACAGGCATCTACTTGTCTTAAAAGATGATAAGTTTTCACCTAATGTTGAATGCACACCTCCTCATGATGTTCTGGGGATAGATTTTAAGAAAGTATTAGTCAAGCCAAATGAAAAGGGAGCTCAAAAAACGGCTTCTCTTCTTAACAAGCTTATAATTTCCTCTCAAGGTATACTAAAGAATCATCCTATCAATGTTGAAAGAAAAAAACAAGGAAAAGATATGGCTAATATGATATGGCCATGGTCACCAGGGAAAAAACCTATTATGAAAACATTTCAAGAAAGATTTAATATTAAAGGAGCAGTAATATCAGCTGTTGATCTTATCAGGGGATTAGGTGTTTATTCCGGATTTGACATAATTAAGGTAGAGGGGGCAACTGGTTTATACAATACTAATTATGAAGGAAAAGCTAATGCCTGTGTTAATGCTTTAAAGGATTATGATTTTGTTTATGTTCATGTTGAGGCACCTGATGAGGCATCTCATGAGGGAGACCTTAAACTAAAGATTAAGACAATTGAAGATTTTGATAAAAGACTGCTGGGAAAGATTTTAAATGGTATTAGCAAATTTAATGAAGATGTATCTATTGCTTTGCTTCCAGATCACCTTACACCAATTAAGGTAAGAACTCATGTTGATGATCCTGTTCCTTTCTTGATATACACTCCTGGTAAAACACCCGATAGTATAAAAGAGTTTAATGAATTTTCCTGCCGGAGGGGAGGCCTTGGGCTTTTTAAGGGAGATGCCTTTATTAAAGAGGTAATGCGTAAATGAAATGTAGTGCAAACCTAAAAATCTAATTCCATCTCGTCAGGCCTAAATACCTGAGCTGCATTTGTTCTCTTTTATCCATTTTGCTCAACTCGTAACTTAACTTTCAATCAATGCCTGTTTAGCTGCTTTTACAGTGGCTTTAATTTTTATTGGTCTGTTGGCATAAGTTGACTTAATTCCTTTTAATCTACTTAAATGATAGTTAACTACGCTATCCGGGTCCTTCAACAAATTTCCAGTTAAAATACCTACTACTAAATCATCTTTATTTATAATTCCCGCCTCAACTAATTTTTTAGTTCCAGCAACAGTGCAGCAGGAGGCTGGCTCAGCTCCAATTCCTGCTCTATCAATCATAGCCTTAGCATCCATTATCTCCTGTTCGCTAACTTCCTCAACTACTCCATTGCTCCATTTTAGTCCTCTAATTGATTTCTTCCAACTCACAGGATTACCTATTTTCACAGCAGTAGCTATTGTCTCTGCTTGAACTGGTTTAAAAGGAGTTTTATTTTTCCACATCCTGTAAAGAGGATTGGCGCCGTGAGCCTGTATCACTGCTATTCTTGGAATCTTATCAATTATTCCAATCTCGTATAGCTCTCTAAGAGCTTTACTTAAAGCACTGTTATTTCCTAAATTTCCTCCAGGCAGGACAAACCAATCCGGTACCTCCCAGTTTAACTGTTGGAGGATTTCAAAAGCAATAGCCTTTTGACCCTCTATTCTAAAGGGATTAATTGAATTTAACAGATAAATGTTAAGCTCGCTACAAACCTGTTGAACCAGTTGCATAGCATCATCAAAATTACCCTCTATCTGCAAAGTTTTAGCCCCGTAGGCAAGAGCTTGAGCTAATTTGCCAAAGGCAATTTTTCCCTCGGGAATAAATACAATCGCTTCCATACCAGCAATAGAAGCATAGGCAGCCATTGAAGCAGAGGTATTTCCTGTAGAAGCACAGGCCACTTTTTTGCAGCCAAGCATCTTTGCTGCTGTTACACCACATGTCATTCCTCTATCCTTGAAAGAAGCGGTGGGGTTTTCTCCCTCATGTTTTAAAAACATACGCTTAACACCAGCATATTCTCCAGCTTTTCCAGCTCTGTATAAATTGGTATTACCTTCAGGTTTAGAAACAATGAATTTGTCATCCACATCAAGTATTAATTCCTTATACCTCCATACCCCAGAATTATAGGGAAACTGCATACTGCCCCACCTTTTGTCAAATAGTTCCCTAAGATTTTCCGCATCCAAATCATTAAGATCATGAACTACTTCTAACAAATCCCCACAATCACATCTATACCTTACCTCATCTATGGGATATTCCCTACCACATTCAATACATCTCAGTTTCATATTTCTTACCTTTAATTTCACAAGATTTTTCTCTTCCGTGTTAATCTTGTGAGACGTTCGCATTTACTCATCAAATAAAGTTACCAGAAAAACAATGGATGTCAACAGTACCCAAATTTTTCCCGGATGTTTGACATAGATAAAACAAAAGGTAACATTATAATCTTCAGAAGTCAAAAAGAATTAGTGCAGTAAGGGTAGCTGGGTATGAAAAAATACTTACCAATAACAGTAGCAGCCTTTATCTGGATATGGCCAGCTATACTTATTAAAATACTGAGCTTTTATTTTGATAATTATACCCAGAACTTTTATCGATACCTTGCTGGAAGTTTTAACTTTATATCAAATCTTATCCGGGATTATTCTTTTAATTGGATGCTCTATACTGATGAGAGCAGCAAATCACTTGCTGGCAAATAGCTAAGATTTATGCTAAAATAATGAACACTTCAATGGAAGAAAAAGCTAAGAGATGTGCTAATTTAATTAAACAGTCCAAATTTATCCTCGCTCTTAGTGGCGCTGGAATCTCTACAAATGCAGGAATACCAGATTTTAGAGGTCCTAATGGAATATATACTACTGGGAAATACGACCCTGAAAAAGTTTTTGATATAAATTATTTCTTGCAAGACCCAAAGCCCTTTTATAATTTTGCAAGAGATTTCGTAAAAGTGTTAAAGAAAATAAAGCCAACATTTACTCATTACTTTCTTGCAGAGCTTGAGAGGAAAGGAAAACTTAAAGGAATAATCACTCAAAATATAGATGCCCTACATCAAAGAGCAGGCTCCAAAAGGGTATTGGAACTCCACGGGAGCTTCTGGAAAAGCTATTGTTTAAAGTGCGGACGAGAGTTTTTGTATGAGGAAATGGAAAAGAAGATTTTTAAAGAAGATGTTCCAAAATGCAGTTGTGGAGGGATAATAAAACCAGACATTGTATTCTTTGGAGAACTGGTAAAGCATTTAAATGAGGTAGAAGAGCTTGTCTTTCAATCTGATTTACTTTTTATCATTGGTTCTTCTCTTTTAGTCTACCCTGCTGCAATGATCCCTGATATAGCAAGAGGCAGGATTGTTGTAGTAAATAAAGGGGAAGTAAATATTTCCTTAAGTAAAACAACATTACTTGTTAAAGAAGATATAGATGATTTTTTTAAAAAAGTTTCGTTACTACTCAGCCACTAAGACACCAAGGCACAAAGAAGTGAGATAATCTCGTCTGTTTTGTTAACTCATTGCTTCTCACATCTTACCTCTCACTTTTTACCTTTTAGCCTCTTTTATGCATTTATCTTGGCGTCTTCGTATCTTGTGGCTAATACTTACAAATTAAAAAGGATTATCTTATGAGACTTGTAAGTGCTTGTCTATTAGGAATAAAATGTAGCTGGGATGGGAAAGATAGCTATAAAAATAAAAAAGTAATAGAGCTTTTAAAAAATGAGGTTTTAATCCCGGTTTGTCCTGAACAATTAGGAGGTCTTAAAACTCCACGAATCCCCCAAGAAATTCAAAATGGCACTGGAGATGATGTTTTAAATGGCAAAAGCAAAGTTAAAAATAAGGCTGGTGAAGATGTTACCTTGCAGTTTATAAAAGGAGCAAAACAAACATTAAAAATTGCAAGATTATATGGAATTAAGGAATTTATTGGAAAATCCAAAAGTCCTTCCTGTGGCTATGGTTTTATATATGACGGGAGTTTTTCTAAAAAGCTAATTAAGGGAGATGGTGTAACTGTTGCACTACTTAAAAGAAATGGAATTAAGG
>JAGHCO010000144.1 GCA_021160405.1 Candidatus Aerophobota bacterium | reverse complement strand
TGGGAGGACCCTCTCCTTTCCAATCATCTGCAAAAGTCACCAATAGGAAACTTATATAGTTTCTTTTCTCTTGATCTTACAAGAATTCCAGCTTCGGGAAAAATTTCAGGGTGCCTTAAGGGAAGCTCGTCTTATTAATTTAAAATTGGTAAAAGTGGATTTAAGGGTGACAAAAAGAAAAAAATATGGTAAAAATGATCGCGGGGAGAGAAATCTCATGAATTTTATATGAGCTTAATTCTTGTTCTTTATAAGGCTAAAATAGCAAGGTTTGCCAAAAGGATTTTATACAAATTTTCTACCTGTACAAGAAAACTAACCATAGGAAAGTTAAGGGAGGCTTTATCTTTGGATTTTCAAAATCATCCAAAAAGGTGGGCTCTTTTTCTTTAAACTTTTAAAAAGGAAAAATTAAATTAAAAAGGCATCTTTAATGTAATTTTTGCAAAAATGGAGGTGTTAGGAGATGTAAGTGTTAATGGATTTTTTATCTTTTAAGAATCAGTAGCTTTAAAATTAAATATCTCCATTTTTAAGATGCAATTGGAGCAAGTTTTAGCTATTGTTAGGGATTTTTCCCGAAACTGGAGTAATGAGGAGATACCACCCTTCAGACTTCCCTTGAGAAGCAAAAGATACTTTTTATCTAACGGGGTAAAAGGAGAAAAAGTAGCCTGTCCCCCTTTTTTTTATAAAAGGAGAAAAAGTAGCCTGTCCCCTTTTTTTTAGAAAAAATCGTATAATTTAAAAGCTACTTTGGAGGTGAAAAATTTGTCTATAAGATTCGCAGCCATTGCGCTGGTTTTAATTCTAATTTTAACTCCCCTTTGTAAAGTTTTTGCTAAAACTTCTGAACAGGTTTATCAACAGAAAAGAGAGAGAATGGTAACCGAGCAAATTGAGGCGAGGGGAGTTAAAGATAAGAATGTTTTAGAAGCAATGAGAAAGGTTCCCAGACATAAATTTGTTTCCGATGAGTACAAACCTTACGCCTATCAAGATAGCCCTCTTCCTATAGAATGTGGACAGACCATTTCTCAACCCTATATTGTGGGATTAATGAGCGAGCTGCTAAAACCAAAAAAAGAAGATAAGATTCTGGAAATAGGGACAGGTTCTGGATATCAGGCAGCGGTTCTTTCTTTGATAGTTAAAAAAGTTTATACCATTGAGATATTTGAAAAACTGGGCACCTCTGCTAAAAAAAGGTTAAAAGACTTAGGCTACAACAATGTAGAGGTAAAGATAGCTGATGGTTACTATGGATGGAAAGAGAATGCCCCCTTTGATTGTATAATTGTTACCTGTGCTGCTGGTTATGTTCCCCCTCCCCTTCTTGAGCAGTTAAAGGAAGGTGGAAGAATGTGCATTCCTGTAGGAGCACCTTTTTTAGTTCAAACCCTTATGCTAATTGAGAAAAAAGAGGGTAAAATTATATCTCACAGTATCTGTCCAGTAAGATTTGTTCCCATGCTGGGAAAACATTAAATGAGCGTATTTTTCCCCATTTTCTTTATCTCCTTTTCTCTCCTTTCCTACGAGATTCTTCTAATGAGAATCCTGTCCATAGCCAGTTGGTCAAACTTTGCTTATATGGTAATTAGTGTTGCTCTTCTTGGTTTTGGAGCCAGTGGGAGTTTTATTAGTTTATTTAAAAATATAGTAAAAAAACACTTTAACTTATTCTTCCTTCTATTCAGCTTTCTTTTCCCCATTTCTCTTTTCCTATGCTCTTTCCTCTCCCAGTTTATCCCATTTAACCCTTTCCTTATTACCTGGTATTCCAAGCAATACCTTTATCTACTGGAGTATTACCTTGTTCTTTTTATTCCCTTTTTCTTAGGAGCAAGCTGCATTGGAATGACTTTTCTCCATTTTGGCAGACTTATTCCTCGCCTTTACTTCTTTAATTTATTAGGCTCTGCTGCAGGAGCCTTAGGGGTAGTTTTGCTTATGTATCTTTTTTCTCCTGTAAACCTTCTTCTCTTTCTCATTATTCTTGGATTTTTAGCAGCAGTAACTTTTTCCTTGAGCTTAAAAAGAAAAATTTTTGGGATGATTTTTCTTGCCTCCCTTTGCCTGGGAACTATTTTCTATCTCTATCCTCCAAAGCTTCACATCTCTGAATACAAAGCTCTAAGTACCAGTTTAAATCTTCCCCAGGCAAGCATCCTTAAGGAAAGATTCTCTCCCCTTGGTCTTATTGATGTGGTAAAAAGCCCAGCTATAAGATGTGCTCCTGGGCTTAGCTTTAATTTTAAAGGAGATATTCCCCCTCAATTAGGTCTTTTTACAGATGCAGATTCTATCTCAGCTATAAATTATTTTAATGGTGACCTTTCCCCTTTAAGCTACCTGGATTATACTACCCCATCTCTTCCCTATTATTTAACAGATACTCCCAGAGTCCTTATTATAGGCTCAGGAGGTGGATCGGGTATCCTTAATGCTCTCTATCATAGAGCAAACCGTGTTGATGCAGTAGAGGTGAATCCTCAAATTGTAGATCTGGTTAATCGGGAATACGGAGATTTCTCTGGTCACATTTACTCTTTCCCCCATGTAACACCAGTAATAGCTGAAGGTAGAGGATTTATTGAATCTACCAGCGAAAGATACGATATCATTGATATTTCTCTTTTAGACTCTTTTAGTGCCTCATCAGCCGGAGTTTACGCTCTCTCGGAAAATTACCTTTACACCATTGAGGCCATGATGAGTTTTTTAAAAGCTTTAACTCCTCAGGGTATTCTCTCTATTACTCGTTGGGTTAAAACCCCTCCAAGAGACGGAATAAAGATATTTGCCACTGCGGTAGAGGCACTAAAAAAAATTGGGGTAAAGCTTCCCTCTTCCCACTTAATATTTATTAGAAGCTGGAGTACCTGCACTTTACTGGTAGGTAGATCCCCTTTTACCCCCACCCAGATTCACCAGGCAGAAGAATTTTCCCGGAAAAGGTCATTTGATCTTATCTGGACACCCAATATTGATCCTGAAAAAGTAAATCAGTACAATATCTTACCCCAAGCCTACTATTACAATGCAGCTAAAAGTATCATTTCTAAAAGAAAAGAAAAATTTTATCGGGATTATCTGTTTAATGTAAAGCCAGCTACAGATAACTCCCCTTATTTTTTTCAATTTTTTAAATGGGCATCTTTACCCCACCTTTTAAAAACTATGGGGAGAGAGTGGATTCCTTTTGTGGAATGGGGTTACATAATACTAATAGCTACCCTCCTTCAAGCTATAGGAGTAAGTGTAGTCTTAATTATTCTACCTTTGTTTTTCTTAAAAAAAGAAAAAGAGCCTGCCAGGAGAAAATTGAGGAAATTGACGAAATTGCAGGTTCTTCTCTATTTTCTCTTTCTGGGAGTGGGTTATATGTTTGTAGAAATATCTTTTATTCAAAAGTTTACCCTTTTTCTCTACTATCCCATTTATGCTGTAAGTGTAGTAATATCTGCCTTTCTTGGCTTTTCCAGTCTGGGTAGCAGATTTTGTGAAAAAATAAGGTTAAAAAGAGTATCCCCACTCGGGATAGCCGCAACTGGTATTACTGTTATATCTCTCGTTTATCTTGTGGTTCTAAGAGATATTTTTTCGAGATTTCTCTTTCTTCCTGATTGGGTAAGAATAGCAATATCTGTAGGACTCATCGCCCCCTTAGCTTTTTTTATGGGGATGCCCTTTCCCCTTGGATTAAGTAAAGTAAGCTCTAAATCCCCAGGGCTTGTTCCCTGGGCCTGGGGAATAAATGGATGTGCCTCAGTAATCAGCACTATCCTATCTACTGTTCTTGCTATTAACTGGGGATTTAATTTGGTAGGAATCTTAGCTGTAGCTTTGTATATAGGAGCTTATCTAAGTTTTAAAAGTTGACATAGAGAAGAAAAATCTATATTATATAAAAATAGTAATTATTCAGCCACGAATTTACCCCGTGGAGTAGTAAAGCTTACTCCATGGGGT
>JAGHCO010000205.1 GCA_021160405.1 Candidatus Aerophobota bacterium | reverse complement strand
CTTTACTAAATTAGAAAATCCTGGAATATAAACTGTTTTAATTAAATCAGATCCTATCTCAGCACACATCCTTACTCCTAATTCTACCTCAGTTCCTTTCCCCTTAAAACGATCAATTCCCTCTAAGGGAATATACTCTCCTATTAGAGGAACTCCCAAGGACTCTGTTTCCTCATATATCTCTCCTAATAAAGTTATATTTTCTGTGTTAGCTTCCTCACTTCCTCCAAGTAATAAGGAGGCCATTACCATGTCTGCTCCTAAGGCAACTGCTCTTTCAACTGTAGCCATTCTTCTTTGATAGCCCTTTTTAAATCCTTCGCAGTAGTGGCTTCCCCAGTTAACTCTAATAATCATTAAAGGAGAGTCCCAGGAAGAAAAAAACTTGCCACAGTACTTAGCCATATTGGGATTTATTAGGACAGCATCTGCTTTTTTGAATAGATTTATCCTTTCTGGTAAATCCTCTATCCCCTTTATAACTCCCATATATCCTCCATGGTCTAAAGCTACAACCACAGCTTTTCCCTTGCTAAATAACTTTGCCAATCTTATTTCTTTTCCACTCATTTTTACTCCTTCCTACGAAGTTATATGCGATTGTTTTTATTTATGATTATATTATAGCATAATTGAAGAAATTTATCAAGTAGAATTTTTTTAATTATGCAGGCTTAAAATCTGTGGTTATCATAATGAGTTCGATAAATCGAACCGCTACAATATTTACAATATTTGTTTCACCTTTTTAAAGAAAAACGACCTACTCAATGTTTGCATGTCTTGAATCTATTTGCCTAGGAGTTTGCCCTGTTACATCTGCCAGCTCACAGATTAATCCGTAAAAGAAAAGGTAAATATTTAATCCAAAAAGAGCACCAGACATATTTTTATGTGCCTCATCACCAAGCAAAGAAAAGTTAGCAAAATCTATATTCTTAGATTTTGCTCTAATCAATACAGTATGATTGGCTAATTTGCTTAAGGTAGATTTAGGAGAGGATGTAATAGCTATAACCTTACCACCAAGCTCTTTTGCTTTCCGGCAAAGAGTTAAAACAGTTGATGTTTCTCCAGATTGGGAAATAGCTACCATAACATCTCCTTCTTTTAAACTCGGGGTAGTTACATCTCCCACCACGTAAGAGTTAAATCCAAGATGAGCAAGTTTCATAGCAAAGACTTTCCCTATCAAACCGGAGTGCCCTACCCCTAAAACAAATATTTTCTTTGCCTTAAGGAGAGTATCAACCATTCCTTTTATATCTTTTTCGTTTAACTGTTCAGTGCTCCATGTTGCATTCTGGAGCATTTCTTTAGCTACTTTTTTAACTTTTTCCATCGTAGAATGACCTTTATTTGGAGACTAAAGTCTATGGCTACCAAGATACACCCCGCTACGCTCAAGAAAGAATCCCCTCACCTTAATCCTCACCCTTAAGGAGAGGAAAAAAGAACAGCAGGTCTAAAGACCTGCACTACAAAATATTACTTAGGGCTCAAGAGATCGGTTATCTCTTCAAAAACTTCTAACACTTTATCAGCCTCTTCTTTGGTAATTACAAAGGGCGGCTTTATTTTAACCACATTTCCCACACCTCGAAACTTGCTTTGACCAAAAATCACCCCTCGTTTTACACCTTCCTTTATAAATTGAGTAGCTTCCTCGCAGGCAGGCTCCTTTGTCTCTTTGTTCTTTACCAGCTCAATGCCAATCATTAAACCAGGACCTCTTACATCACCTATAAGCTCATATTTCTCCTTCATTTGAAGAAGCTTTTCAGTGATATATTTACCCATTTTTCTAACATTTTCTAAAAGATTTTCTTCTTTAATAATATCTAAAGTAGCACAGGCAGTAGCCATAGCTACAGGAAAATGAGCAAAGGTAAAAGAGTGAGTGGCAGGCTCATAACCTTTAAGGTCATCTCTTAACATCACACCAAATAGGGGAAATCCTCCACCAATACCCTTACCAAAGGTAAGTATATCCGGAATAGTATCGTAAAGCTCAGAGGCAAACATCTCTCCCAATCTGCCAAAACCAGTTTGAACTTCATCAAAAATTAAAAGAACACCATATTCATTGCAAATTTCCCTAACTCTTTTTAAATAATCTTGAGGTGGTGGTATCATACCTCCTGATGCTTGAAGGGGTTCCATTATTAGAGCTGCCACAGACTCTGCACCTCTTTCGAGTGTAGTTTTTATAAATTCAGCACATAAAAGATTACAATCAGGATATTTAAGTCCAAATGGACAGCGATAACAGTAAGCATTAGGAACTCTTATGAAATTTTGCATAAAGGGAGCAAAATTTCGAGAAATGGGACGATATGGCCAGGATGCGGCTATAGTAGCTAAAGTTCTTCCTGAATAGTTATCATAAGGAGCAAGAAATTTAAAAGCATCGGGCTTGTTAATCATAGCAAGCTTTAAAGCTCCCTCATTTGCTACAGAGCCGTGCAGGCAAAAACTTATCTTTTTTAAATTTCCAGGGGCTATCTCTCCTAACTTTTTTAATAGTCTCAATTTAGGGATAGTCTCAAAGCTTGTCCTACAATGAGTTAGTCCATTTTTAATTTGCTCAATAGCAGCTTCTATTACCTTAGGATGAGAAAAACCAATATTGTAGCTCCAGGCCTGAGAGGTGCAATCAATGTATTCTTTACCATTTATATCCTTAACTATAGAGCCTTTCCCACTTACTAAACAAAGGGGAAGCTCACCTCCCACTGAGCCGGATAACAGATACTTTCTTCCCTCCGCCAGTTCTTTTAAATCAACCTGTGTTGACATTTAATTACCTCCTAAAAAATAGTCTATAGTCTGCAGTCTGGGTGAAGTGCGAGATTACTTCGCTCCTTGCAATGACAGTATTGATTATGGTACAAGGATAACCTTTAACCCTTCTTTATCCTTCATCACCTGCATTGCCTGGTGAACTTCTTCTAAAGGGAAACGATGAGTTATAAAAGGTTTTAAGTTCACTCGAGAAAGAAGCTGAACAGTTCTACGAAAATCATCTATAGTAGAGTCTATACTCCCGGTAATGGTAATTTCTGAGTAGTGAATTAAATTAGGGTCTATTTGAATTAAGCTATTTTCTGGGCATCCTCCAAAGATAACTAATCTGCCACCCCTTCTTACTGTTTTTAATCCATCCTCAATAGCTTTACTAGATGGAGCAGCTACAATTACACTGTCAGCACCTTCATTATCAGTTAATTCCCTTATCTTTAAAGGTAAATTATCTTCTTTTGAGTTAATTGTTACATCAGCACCAAACTTTTTTGCCCTTTCCAGTCTTGGGTTAACTATATCACTTACAATTACCCTACCAGAGCCTAAAATTTTTAAAAGTGTAAGATGGGAAAGTCCTATAGGCCCTGCTCCAATCACTATCACAGTATCTCCTGGTTTAACACCCGCCCTCAGGATTCCATGTAAACAACAGCTGAAAGGCTCAATTAACGTTGCCTCTTCATTAGAAATGCTATCGGGAATCTTTACTAATACTCCCCTTCTTATACCCTGAGCAGGTATCCTCATATATTGAGCGTATGCTCCATCAAAATTACAGCCAAATACTACTACTTGCCCGCAGAGATTTTCCTCGCCAGAGACACAAAAACTACACTTTCCACATCCGTAGATAGGAGCAACTGTTACTCGCTCACCAATTTTAAAGCTATTCACATCTTTCCCTATTTTAGATATCTCTCCAGCAACCTCATGACCTAAAATTACAGGGACCTTATACCTTTCATGGGCTCCATTAAAATAACTACGAGCATCAGAGCCACATATCCCACAAGCTTTAACTTTAATTAAAACCTCATCCTCATTTATTTTAGGAATATCAATTTCATTTAATCGAATATCTTCTTTTTTACCATAAAAAAGGGCAGCTTTCATTTTTTCCATTGTGCATTCTCTTATTTTTTGTTTTATTTGTGATTATATTATAG
>JAGHCO010000186.1 GCA_021160405.1 Candidatus Aerophobota bacterium | reverse complement strand
AGCTAACATAATGGGTATTGACATTGTGATAGTTTAACCTGGATTTGACAATACAAATTTCAGTAGAAGAGAAAATAGGAATATTATTGGATTTAAAGTGAGGAGAATAGTTATGGAGCATATTCTAAGTATAGATGTTGGGACTACATCCGTTAAGGTAGGGATTTTTGGGATAGATGGAAGATTAAAAGCTATTTCCACTCAGGAATACAGTTTATTAACACCATCTTCGAACATGGTTGAGTTACCAGCCGATATTTACTGGGAGGCTTTAAAAAAAGGTATAAGAGAAGTTCTAAAAGAATCAAAGTTGCATCCAGAATCTATAGTAGCTTTATCTATTTCAAGCCAGGGAGAGAGTTTAGTATGTATAGATAAAAAAGGAAAGGTACTGAGAAATATAATTGTGTGGCTTGATAATAGAGCAATTGCAGAATCATCAGAGATAGATAAAAGGTTTCCGAAGGAAATTCTTTATAAAGTAACTGGTCTTCCTGAGATGTCTCCTATGTGGCCAGCGTCAAAGATACTTTGGCTAAAAAAAAATGAACCTGATGTTTTTAATCATACCTTTAAGTTTCTTATAATTAAAGATTATATCATCTGGAAATTAACAGGAAAGATTTCTACCGAACCTACCATTTCCTCCTCTACTGCTTACCTTAGATTAAAAGAAATGAACTGGTGGGATGAGATGCTTGATTTCATAGGGATTAAAGAAGATAAACTTCCACCTATTTTTTCTTCCTATGAGACCGTGGGGAGTATAAGCTCAGATGCAAGTAGAGAATTAGGTTTGTCAAGAAAGACCAAGGTTATAGCAGGTTCTATGGATCAAATGGCAGCAGCCTTAGGTGCAGGTAATATTGAACCTGGTGTTATAACTGAAAGTACAGGGACCGCTCTTGCAGTAGTAGCTTGTGTGGACAAACCTACTTTTGATCCGCAGAGAAGAATACCTTGTGCTCCACACTGTGTTCCAGGAAAATTTGTTCTTATGCCTTATTCAGAAACATCAGGTATTGTTCTTCGCTGGTTCAGAGATACCTTTGGTACAAATGATAAAGGTAGAAAAGAGAACTACGATGCTCTTATGAAATTAGCAAAAACTGTTCCAGCTGGTTCAGAGGGACTATTAGCGCTTCCCCATTTTACAGGCACCTTTTGTCCAGATTTTAATCCTGAGGCTCGGGGGGCTTTCATAGGGATATCTTTTAATCATAAAAGAGCCCATTTTGTAAGAGCACTTGTAGAATCAGTTTCCTTTATGTTAAATGAAAATATAGAACTGCTCAAGGATTTAGGAATTAAAGTGGAAAGAGTTAAATCCTTAGGAGGAGCAGCAAAAAGTGATTTTTGGTTACAGATCAAATCTGATGTTTTAAATCTACCTGTTGATTTGCCAAAATGTAGTGAAGCAGCATCTTTAGGAGCAGCTATCTTAGCCGGGGTAGGAGCAAAAGTTTACAAGAGCGTAGATGATGCAGTTAAAATTGCTGTTTCAACTAAAAAAACATTTGTCCCTAATCCTAAGAATGTAGCTGTATATCAAGAGGTTTATCAAAACTATCTGGATTTATATCAAAAACTTTATGGAAAAATATCTTCATAATTATTTTAAATATTGAGCCTGTCTTAATTTAATAGAGCAACTTTATTTTTATATCTCCCTTTTTATCCATTCAGCAAAGAAAAGGTCACGAATACTGTAAGAGTTGTTTATCCTCTCAATGATTTCTCGTTTTACCAATGATTTAACAATCTTTTGAACAGTGGAAGTAGATTCTAAGTTATATCTGTTTACAAAGTCTTTAGAGAGAACCTTAGCTTCTTTTTCTTTTGTTAGTGCAAAAAGAAAACTTTGCTGTTTTGCTGTTAATGAATCCCAAATAGTTGTATAAGCATAAGCTTCTCTAAAGATAAGCTGAGCAATAGCTGATTTAATATTCTCACTGGTTACATTTTTACTCCCCAAGGCTAAATTCCATATCTCATGGCATAGAGCCTGAGTATAATAGGGATGGCATTGGGTAACATCAAGTATGAATTGTATCTTATCTTGTTTTATATTTATTCCAGTAAAGGCAAATCTTTGAGAAATAAATTTACTGAGATTCTGGGCCGGGATTTTACCGAGAGGAAGATGTTTACCAATTAAATATAGAGGTTCTTTTTTGTTAAAAAAGAGAAGATCAATTAAGTGTCTTTTACTGCCCATAAACACATAGGCTACATCTTGATGATGCTGAACTGCGGAGCGAAGTTCTTTTTCTATTTCTCCCTGGCTTATATTTCTAACTTCCTGGAATTCATCAAATACTACTACCACTCGTTTTTTTCTTTTGGAAGCAATTATCTGGGGCTGTTCATATAGCCTGCTAAGCAGTCTATCAACATCTACTTCCTTTCTTACATACTCAATTTCAAAGGTAGGTAAATTATCTCCCTTAACTGTTACCTTAGGTATAATGCTGGGCAGGATATCTCTTAATACTTGAAGAAAGTCTTTACGTTTAGTAGAAATTTCTCGAGCAATACCAGCAGAATAAACTTCAGCAAATCGCAACTTTGAAAAGACTTTAAAAAGATCAATGTAGATACAAATTACTTTCCTCTTACGAAGCTCTCTTAAGACTTTAAGTATTAGAGAAGTTTTACCATATCGTCGGGGAGAGTAAATAATGAGATTTTGCCCACTTAGAAGATCGAGTTTTATTTCCTCTATCTCCTTTTCCCGATCTGTAAAATAGTTTCCGCTAACTATTTGCCCATATTTGAAAGGATTTTCTATCATTTTGGTCT
>JAGHCO010000181.1 GCA_021160405.1 Candidatus Aerophobota bacterium | reverse complement strand
TCCTTCTCCTCCTCCATGAGGATGGTCAATGGGATTCATAGTTACTCCTCGAACATGAGGACGCCTGCCCAGCCACCGAGATCTGCCAGCTTTACCTATTTGGACATTTTCGTGATCGACGTTACCAACTTGTCCCAGAGTAGCCTTGCACTCCAGAGAAACAAGACGTACCTCTCCTGAGGGAAGTTTGATTTGAGCAAATTTTTTCTCTTTACTAAGCAGTTGAGCTGAAGTTCCAGCTGAGCGGACCAACTGACCCTCCGCCCCCTTTTTTAGCTCAATATTGTATATAAAACTTCCTTCCGGAATATTTTTTAAAGGAAGGGCATTTCCTACTTTTAGAGGTGCATCTTCTCCAGAGATTACCTCATCCCCTATACTCAACCCCTGAGGAGCTATAATGTACCTCTTCTCTCCATCCTTATAGTTAAGAAGAGCAATATGGGCTGAGCGGTTAGGATCATATTCAATAGCGGAAACTTTAGCACTTATTCCATCCTTATCTCTTTTAAAGTCTATTAATCTATACTTTCTTTTAGCGCCTCCGCCTCTGTGCCGAGAAGTAATTCTTCCTTGATTATTTCTTCCCGCTTTTCTTTTTAATCTGACAGTGAGTTTTTTCTCTGGCCGAGTTTTGCTAATTTTAGAAAGGGAAATTCCACTTTGATGTCTCCTCCCGGGGGAGGTAGGTTTGTAAAATTTAATAGGCATTCTTTTACACTCCTAATTCTTCGATGGTATTGCCTTCCTTTAACCTTACTATAGCTTTTTTCCACTGAGAAGTTTTTCCAACTTCTCTCCCTCTCCATTTCCTAATTTTTCCCTTAATTCTCATGGTTCTCACTTTTTCCACTTCTACCTTAAATAACTCCTCCACTGCTTTCTTTATCTCAATTTTACCTGCATTAAGAGGAACTTTAAAAACGTACTTGTTCTCTCCCAACATATAAGTTCCCTTTTCTGTAATCACAGGACCTAAAATAATGTCGTAAGCAGTCTTATTCATTTTTTAGCCTCTCAGTTAGCTTATCTACAGAACTTTTAGTTAAAAAGAGATTATTATGAGTAAGAACATCATATCCAGAAACATTGGAAATAAATCCCACCTCTACATCTTTTAAATTAGCGCAAGCTCTTCTTACTTTTTCGTCTATGCTGTCCAGCAAAATTAAAGTTTTTCCTCTGATAGAGAAATTATTTAAGAAAGCTACTACTTCCTTGGTTTTCCCTTCGTTTACTTTAAATCTATCCAGAACAAAAAAATGTTCTTCTTTTATCTTCATCCGCAAGCTTGATTTTAAAGCTAACCTTTTCTTCTTTTTAGGTAAAGACCACTTAAAATTTCTTGGTTTTGGCCCAAAAGCTATTCCTCCTCCTACCCAAAGAGGCGACCTAATGCTTCCAGCTCTTGCTCTACCTGTCCCTTTTTGAATCCATGGCTTTCTTCCTCCTCCGCTGACTTCTCCTCTACTCTTAGTGGAAGAGGTTCCCTGTCGCAGATTACTTTGGTGATTTAAAACTACCTCTCGCAAAATAGGTTGGCTTATCTCACCGCCAAATATTTCTTCATTTAATTGAAAATCACCAACTTCCTCTGCTTGCATATTGTAAATTTTCCACTTCATAACTAATCCTTAACTTCCTTAATAAACAGAAGAGTTCCTTTTTTCCCAGGGACACTTCCCTTAATTAAAAGTAAACTCTTTTCCTCGTTCACCTCTATCACTTCCAAATTCTGCACAGTCACTCTTTTAGCTCCCATTCTCCCTGGCATTTTCTTACCTTTGAAAACCCGTGAAGGAGAGGATGAAGCCCCAATAGAACCTGGCCTGCGGTGCCATTGTGCTGCACCATGAGAAGCAGGTCCTCCTTTAAAACCGTATCTTTTCACAACTCCAGCAAATCCTTTTCCTTTAGAGATTCCAGTAACTTTAACTAAGTCTCCTTTTTTAAACACATTTAGCTTTATCTCATCACCTACTTTATAAGAAGAAACACCTTCTCCTCTTATTTCTCGCAAATAACGCTTTGGGAGAAGATTAACTTTTCTAAAATGACCTAACAAAGGCCGAGAAATACGAGATTCCTTTACTTCTTCAAAACCTACCTGTATAGCACTGTATTTATCCTTCTCTTTGGTTTTTTTCTGGACCACCACCCCAGAGACAGTTTTGACCACAGTTACTGGAATCAAAGCATCCCCTTCAAAAATTTGAGTCATTCCCAGTTTTTTACCCCATATAGCTCTCACCATATTTATCTCCACAGTTAAAAGAGTAATAAGTAATGTGTAAACAGTAATTAGTAATATGTAATAAGTAAATATGTAAAGAGCAAAAATCTCTCCACGCATTACACATTACTTGTCACGTATCACTCATCACACATTACAGTTTTACTTCTACATGCACTCCCGTAGGAAGATTCATCCCCATTAGAGCATCAACAGTTTTAGGATTAGACTCCACTATATCTATAACTCTCTTATGAATCTTCATTTCAAACTGTTCTTGAGAATCCTTATGAGTATGAGGAGAACGAAGAATACTAAACCTACTAATCTTTGTTGGCAAAGGAACAGGGCCACAGACCTTAGCTCCACTTCGCTCTATAGTCTCAACGATTTTTTTTACTGATTGGTCTAATATCTTATGATCGTAAGCTTTTAATTTTATCCTAATTCTCTGCTTAGGCATTCTTTTATTACTCCTGTATGATTACTGTCCCAAAATTTTTTTCATAATTTCTCGGGGAATCTCCTGATAATGAGAAAATTCCAAGTTGGGAGTAGCTTTTCCCTGAGTTAAAGAGCGAAGTCTGGTAACATAGCCAAAAAGCTCAGAGAGGGGAACGAGAGCAGATAAACGACGAATTTTTTCTCCACCTTCTAACTTAATAATATGCCCTCGATGAGCCATAACATCTTTCATTACATCTCCCAAAAATTCCCGGGGAACCTTTATCTCCAGTTTCATTATAGGCTCCAAAAGATAAGGAGAAGCTTTTCTGGAAGCTTCCTTGAAAGCAATAATGGCAGCAGTTTTAAAGGCATGCTCAGAAGAATCTACAGGATGATAAGAACCATCAAGAAGAATAGCTTTAACATTAACCAAGGGATAACCTCCTAATACTCCATTTAACATAGCCTGTTTTACTCCTTTTTTTATGGCAGGGATAAACTCCTTAGGGATAACGCCACCCTTAGTTTTATCTACAAAATCTTCTTCTCCATCTTTTTTAGGTTCAACTTCTAAAAATACATCTCCGTATTGGCCTCTACCACCTGCTTGTTTAATATACTGACCACGAGCCTGAGCTCTCTCTTTTATACTTTCCCTATAAGTTACTTGAGGCTTTCCTGCATTTACTCTAACACCAAATTCTCGATTTAATCTATCAAGTATCACCTCTAAGTGAAGCTCTCCCATTCCAGAGATAATAGTTTGTCCCGTTTCCTCATCCTGACGAACTTTAAAAGTAGGGTCCTCTTCTGACAATTTAGAAAGGGAGATGGCTAATTTATTTTGTTCTAATTTAGTTTTTGGTTCAACGGCGATAGAGATCACAGGTTCAGCAAATTTTATAGGTTCCAGAATTATAGGATATTGCTCGTCACAAAGAGAGTCTCCGGTTTCAATGCTGTTGGATCCCACCAGTGCCCCAATTTCTCCAGCACAAACTTCTTTTCTTTCAATGCGGTAGTTAGCATGCATCTCTAAAATGCGGCCAACATTTTCTCTTCTTTTTTTTGTGGAATTATAAACTGAAGACCCAGAGCTAATTTTTCCTGAATATACCCGAAAATAGGTTAACCTCCCTGCATAAGGGTCAGTAACTATCTTAAAAGCTAAAGCAGAGAAAGGCTCATTGATAGAAACTTTCCTTTTCTCTTTCTTTTTATTTAAAGGGTTGAATCCTTCAACTTCAGGAACATCTAAAGGTGAAGGTAGGTAATCTATTACTCCATCTAAAAGAAGTCTGGTTCCTTTATTTTTTAAAGCACTCCCACAAAAAATAGGAACTCCACGGTGTTCTAAGGTAAGAGTTCTAATCCCTTCTTTTATTTGAGCAGAGTTAAGATTACCCTTTTCTAAGAATTCTTCTAGTAACTCATCATTTGCCTCAGCTGATTTCTCTACCAGATCTCTATGAAAAGAAAAAGCTTTTTCCTTTATATAAGGAGGGATTTCTTCTTCCAGGATTCTTGAATTTACATTATCACTTTCCCAAATTAGAGCTTTCATTTTTATTAGATCCACAACCCCCTTAAATCTGTCCTCTTGTCCTATAGGTATTTGCACCGGGAGAGGGGTAAGTTGGAAATTCTTTTTTATCTGTTTCAATACTCTGTAAAAATCAGCTCCTACTCTATCCAGTTTATTAATAAAGGTAATTCTTGGGATACTGTATTTATCAGCTTGTCGCCACACTGTCTCTGATTGAGATTCAACCCCCTCTACGCCACAAAATATTATTATAACTCCATCCAATATCCTTAGAACTCTTTCTACCTCTACTGTAAAATCCACATGACCAGGAGTGTCTATAATATTAACTCTGTATCCTTTCCACTGGCAAGTGGTAGCGGCAGAGGTTATGGTTATACCTCGTTTTTTTTCCTCCTCCATCCAGTCCATTACTGCTGTACCCTCATGAACTTCTCCTATTCTATGGATTTTACCAGTATAGTAAAGAATTCTTTCTGTAGTTGTGGTTTTACCAGCATCTATATGAGCAACAATGCCAATATTTCTGATTTTCTTTAAATAGTTTTGTTCTCCCATTTTTATATCACCATCGGTAGTGTGCGAAAGCTCTATTAGCCTCGGCCATCTTACGAGTATCTTCTCTTTTTTTTACTGCTAGCCCTTCTCCTCGGGAGGCTAAGATAATCTCCTCAGCTAACTTTTCTTTCATTGGTTTCCCCTTTTTTTCCCGAGCAAAGTGGACTATCCATCGGATAGCCAAGGCTTCTTGTCTTTGGGGTCTAACCTCCGTAGGGACCTGATAGGTAGCTCCTCCTACTCTTCGAGAACGCACTTCTAACACAGGTTTTACATTTTCTAAAGCTTGAAGAAAAACTTCCAAAGGTTCCTTCTTTAATTTATTCCTGATAATATTAAAACACTCATAACAGATCTTCTCAGCTTTACTTTTCTTCCCATCCTTCATTAACTTATTGATAAATTTAGATAAGGTAATACTATTGTATATAGGGTCAGGAAGCACTTCCCTTTTTTTTGCTAACCTTCTTCTTGCCATCTATTACTCCTGTTTCTTCCTACCATATTTAGAACGAGCCTTTTTCCTTCCCTCCACTCCAGAAGTATCCAAAGTTCCCCGAATGATATGATATTTCACTCCCGGCAGATCCTTTACCCTTCCTCCCCTTACTAAAACAATAGAGTGTTCCTGTAAATTATGTCCTTCCCCTGGAATATAAGCCGTTACCATTCTTCCATTGGATAGTCTTACCCGAGCTACTTTTCGAAGAGCAGAGTTGGGCTTTTTGGGAGTAAGAGTTCTTACAGTTACACAAACTCCCTTTTTCTGAGAACATCCTTGTAAAGCTAAACTCTTCCCTTTCTTTTTAATAGATTTCCTTCCCTTCTTTAAAAGTTGATTAATAGTAGGCATTTTCCCCCCTTAATCAGAGTGAAGATTTTCATTTCTAAAACCTGTCCCCGCAGGAATTAATCTTCCCAGAATAACATTAGCTTTTAGTCCTCTTAGAGAATCAACCTGACCTTTAACTGCTGATTCAACTAAGACCTGTTTAGTGCGCTGGAAAGATGCGGCGGATAAGAAGCTGTTTTTTTCCTCTTGAGCAGCTTTTGGAATAGCTAATAGAACGGGTTTAACGGTAGCTGGTCTTCCTCCTTCTGATTTTACTTTCTGATTAACTTCTTCAAATTCTACTTTATCCACCTGCTCTCCAGGAAGGTAATCGGTGTCCCCAGGGTTCTCTATCTCCACTTTTCTCATCATTTGCCTCACAATTATTTCAAAATGTTTAATATTAATGTTCACTCCCTGAGATAGATAAACTAATTGAGCCTGGTTTACCAGATATTCTTCAACTGCTCTAACCCCTTTTATCCTTAAGAGAGAACGAGGATTTACTGCTCCCTCAACAATTTTGTCTCCAGCTTCAACATTGTCACCTTCGGAAACTAAAATTTCTCCTCCAATTTCATAAGCTACCTCTTTATTATCCTCTCCCTTTATCTTAATTAAAGAATGATCTTTTTTCCTCTCGATACTCACCTCTCCCTCTATTTCACTTATAAGAGCTTCTTCACCTTTTCGTTGTCGAATTACTCCTTTTCTGGGATATGTTTGCTTTCTGGGTTCAAAAAGCTCAGTTGCTCGAGGAAGACCCTGGGGAATATCCCCTCCTTTTCTAAATATCCCTCCTGTATGAAAGGTACGCAGAGTAAGTTGTGTTCCAGGTTCTCCAATGGATTGAGCAGCTACCACTCCCACTGCTTCTCCCAGGCTAACTAAGTGATGGTTGGAGAGGTCCCATCCATAACACCTGCGGCAAAGACCCCACTTACTTTGGCAGGTGAGAGGAGAACGAATCTTTACTCTTTTTATCCCTGCTTTTTCAATACGAGTAGCAGCATCCAAATTAATTTCCTGGTTAGCTTCCACTATTATTTCTCCCGTAGAGGGATCCTTTATTGGGGAAGTTGCTACTCTTCCTACTATTCTATGACTTAGTGACTCCAGCAATTTTCCTTCTTCATCTATTAAAGGTCCCACAAAAAAGCCTTCTATGGTTCCACAATCTTCCTCAGTAATAATAACATTTTGAGCTACAGCTACTAACTTGCGGGTCAAGTATCCAGCGTAAGCAGTTTTTAGTGCAGTATCAATCAGACCTTTTCTCCCTCCAGAAGTAGACATAAAGTATTCAGGTGCAGAAAGTCCCTCTTTAAAATTAGATCGTATTGGCTCCTCACTAATTCTTCCCTTTAATCTTCCTCCTGAAACTGGATAAAAGTACTGCCGAACTAAGTCCGAAGAAATAGTTAGCTTCTTTCTGAAGACTTCATCCCAGAGTTCTCGTCGATAGGTTTCTCGAATAGATCTGGACATTAGTCCTCTTATCCCTATAATTTGACGCAACTGGTCTGCACTTCCTCTTGCTCCCGAAGTCCACATCATATATAAGGGATTAAAAGGGGAGTGAGAAAGATACTGGGAAACTTTCTGTCCTATTAAATCAGTTAATCGCATTCTTAAGCCAATCACATCAATATATCTTTCTTCCTCGCTAATAGCTCCTTCTTCAGCTAAAAGGTTGTGTCCTTCAACTTCTTCTTCTATTTCTTGAAGCAATCTGTCTTTTTCCTCTATATTGGGAATATCGGATAAGGAAAAGGTTAACCCAGATTTTGTGGCGTATTCAAACCCTAAATCTTTAATTTTATCTAAAGTGTCAACAACGACTACATCCCCAAAATTTTCCCAAATTGTAGTTATAATCTCAGATAAAACTTTCTTATCTATTACTCTGTTTTGGAAGGGCATTTCCTTAGGAAGAACTTGATTAAAGATTATTCTACCTGGTGTAGTCTCCAGCCACCCCTCATTTGTAAAAACTTTTATCTTTTCATGTAGATCTACATTTCCCAGATCGTAAGCTAAAATTACTTCTTTAAAAGAAGAAAAATTTCTCTTTGGTTTCTTTTTTTTATCTTTTTTTTTATTTAAGTAGTAACAACCAAGAGTAATATCCTGAGTTGGAGTGACAATTGGGTCCCCATTAGACGGAGAAAGAATGTTATTTTGCGAAAGCATTAAAATCTTTGCCTCCAGTTGAGCCTCATAAGAAAGAGGAACGTGAACTGCCATTTGATCACCATCAAAGTCAGCGTTAAATGCAGTACAGACTAAAGGATGAAGTTGAATTGCGTCTCCCTCCACAAGGACTGGTTGAAAAGCCTGGATTCCTAAACGGTGCAGGGTAGGAGCGCGGTTAAGAAGAACAGGATGATCTTCAATTACCTTTTCAAGTATCCCCCAGACAAAAGAATCTCCCTTTTCTATTAAATCATTAGCTCTTTTTATAGTTTCAGCTTTTCCTTCCCTTAGAATTTCTGCTAAAATGAAAGGTCTAAAAAGCTCCAGAGCCATTTTTTCAGGGATACCACATTGATAAAACTTAAGGTGTGGTCCGGGAACAATTACTGCCCTTCCTGAATAATCAACTCTTTTACCTAAAAGATTCTGGCGAAATCTACCTTGCTTGCCTTTTATTGTTTCTCCTAAAGATTTAAGAGGTCTCCCAGCAGGACCCAGTATAGGTTGGGGAAGCTTTTCATTTTCAAAAAGAGCGTCTACCGCTTGTTGAAGCATCTTTTTCTCATTCTGAATAATTATTTGAGGAGCACCTATTTCTAAAAGATACTTAAGACGACTATTTCTATTAATTATCCGACGATACAGATCATTTAAATCCGAATTAGCAAAGATACCACTTTCCAGTTGCACCATAGGACGAAAATCAGGAGGGATAACAGGGATAACTTCTAAAATCATCCATTCCGGTTTGTTTCCTGAGCGAAGAAGGCTATCTACTACTTCCAATCGCTTTATTAATTTTACTCTTTCTCCTTTTTTAGTCCCTCTTTGAAGAAGTTTTTCTTTCAGGTTCTGCTTTAAATTTTCCAGTTTTATATTCTGCAGGACTTTTAGTATAGCTTCTGCTCCTGTGCTCACTTGAAAAGAATCTTCTCCATAAACTTCTCTGTAATGTTGATATTCTTCTTCTTCTAATAACTGCAATGGCTTTAAGGAAGTTTTTTTAGGATCGATTACTAAATAGTTCACAAAATAAATTACCTTTTCTAAGTCGCTCCTTTTTATTCCCAATAAAAGGGGAAGATATTTTTTAGTATACCAAATATGGACAACGGGGGTAGCCAGTTCAATATGTCCCATTCTTTCCCGTCTAACCTTGGAAGAGGTAACTTCTACTCCACACCTCTCGCATACAACTCCTTTATATTTCATCTTTCTATATTTACCACAGTAACATTCATAGCTCTTAGTAGGACCAAAAATTTGTTCGCAGAAAAGACCACCTCTTTCAGGTCTAAAAGTTCTGTAGTTAATAGTGTCAGTTTTCTTTACTTCTCCATGAGACCATCCTCTTATCTCTTCCGGGGAAGCTATTCTTATTTTAATTTTAGTAATATCATTAGTTTTCCACAATTTAACCTCCTAAGTTTCCTCTTCTTCCATATCTTTAATAGAAACTTTCCTTCCATCTTTCCAAAATTCTAAAGATAATCCTAAAGATTGAAGTTCTTTAACTAAAACCTTAAGAGATTCTGGAGTTTCTGTCTCTAAGAGATTTTCTCCCTTTATTATCTGCTCGTGAATTCGAGTTCTAGCTTGCAGATCGTCTGATTTTCCGGTAAGCATTTCCTGAAGAGTATAAGCTGCTCCATAACCTTCCAAAGCCCATACCTCCATTTCGCCAAACCTCTGTCCTCCTTGTCTGGCTCTACCTCCTAAAGGTTGCTGGGTAATTAAAGCATAAGGTCCTGTTGAACGAGCATGCAGTTTTTCTTCAGCTATATGGGCCAACTTCATTATATACATATAACCTACAGCTACTGGATGGCGAAAAGGTTCCCCAGTTCTACCATCATAGAGAGTTACCTTTCCTGATTCTGGTAGAGATGCCTTCTTTAAGAGCCTTTTTATCTCTTCTTCTTTGGGACCTTCAAAAATTGGACATATCATTTGTACACCTAACTGTTTAGCTATCCACCCCAGATGAAGTTCAAAAATTTGACCAATATTCATTCGAGAAGGGACACCTAAGGGATTTAGCACCAGTTCTATTGGAGTACCATCGGGAAGGTAGGGCATGTCTTCTTCAGGGAGTATTTTAGCTACAACTCCTTTGTTTCCATGGCGACCTGATAGTTTATCCCCTACACTAACTTTTCGCCTAAGCGCTACATAAATTCTTACTCTTTTCTTAACATCGGGGGGAAGGGGATCTTTCTCCCGAGAAAATACTTTAACCCCAATTACCTTACCTCTGATACCGTGGGGTACTCTTAAGGAGTTGTCCTTAACTTTTTGAGCTTTTTCTCCAAAAATGCTCCGCAGTAATCTCTCCTCAGGAGTTAGTTTTACTTCTACTTGAGGAGTTACCTTACCCACTAAAATATCTCCGGAGGAAACCTCAGCTCCTATTCTAATTATCCCATTCTCGTCTAAATCTTTTAAAGAAGATTCATCTACGTTAGGGATATCGGCGGTTATTTCCTCTGTCCCCGATCTTAATTCCTTAGCCTCTACCTGGAACTCTTCAATATGAATAGAAGTAAGAATATCTTCCTTTACTAATTTCTCACTAATTAGAATTGCATCCTCAAAGTTATATCCCTCCCAGGGCATGAAAGCTGTCAGAATGTTTCTACCCAGAGAAAGCTTTCCTTCATGAATAGCCGGACCATCAGTGATAAAATCTCCTTTCCTCACCTTTTCACCCTTTTCCACAATAGGTCTTTGATTTATACAGGTTCTCTGATTAGATCTTTTGTATCTTATTAAGGGATAAGTGTCTATTCCCTGGGAATTTTTTATCTCTATTTTATTGGCATCTACATAGATAACCTCTCCCTCTCTTTTGGCTCTTTGAGAAGCTAAAGAGTCCTGAGCTATTTTACCCTCCATTCCTGTTTGAACTAAAGGTTGCTCCAGATTTTCTAAGGGAACAGCTTGTCTTTGCATATTTGATCCCATCAAAGCTCGGTTAGCATCGTTGTGTTCCAAAAAAGGTATCAAAGAGGTGGTTACACTAACTATTTGTTTAGGAGAGACGTCTACATACTCTACCTCTTGAGAGGAAACAGATACTATCTCTCCCTGATATCGAGCTATTATGTGAGACTTTTTGAAATTACCCTGAGCATCTACTACATCACATCCTGCTATATGATACATATCTTCTTTTCTGGCATCAAGATAATCTATCTCTTTTGTTACCTTACCATTTCTAACTCTTCTATAAGGGGTTTCTAAGAATCCAAGTTCATTTACTCGAGCATAAGTAGCTAAAGAAACTATAAGTCCTATATTCTGGCCTTCTGGAGTCTCAATAGGACATATCCGTCCATAGTGAGAATAATGGATATCTCTAACTTCTTCTTTAGCCTGAACCCTGGATAAACCTCCTGGACCCAAGGCTGATAGTCTACGTTTATGAGTTAACTCAGCTAAGGGATTAGTTTGATCAAGGTATTGAGAAAGACGACCAGTATGGAAAAAGCTCTCTATAGCCCCTCTTAAAGCTTGAGTATTAACCAAGGAACGTGGAGTAATTGTTTCTGGGTCTTGAATACTCATTCGCTGTTGAACTATTCTAGACAGGCGAGATAATCCAATACGAATCTGTTCAGCTAAAAGGTCTCCCACTCTTCTAACCCTTCTATAGGAAAGGTGATCTAAGCTTTTAAGCTCCCTTGTTTCTCGATTCATCTTAAGTAAAGACTTTATAATTCCCACGACATCTTCCACCTGAAGGACCATACTATCCCAGCGAGTATTTAGACCAAGTTCTTTATTGATTTGGTATCTTCCTGTTTTACTTAGATTGTACACTCGGGGGTCACGAAAAGTTTTCCCGAACACCTGTTTAACTGATTCAAATACTGGAGGACGGCCGGGTCTCAACCGTTGATAAATTTTAAAAAGAGCTTCCCGAGAACAGCTTGTCCCATCTTGCTCAAAGGTCTGCTTTAGAATATTTCTGTCTTGAGGATGAGGAAATTCCTTTAAGACTTGCTCAGGATTTGCTCCCAGAGCTCTTAAGAAAAGAGTAGCTAACATTCTTTTTCCTTGATTAATGCGCAGGTACAGAAGACCATCTTTAACCTCAAAATCTAACCAACTTCCTCGTTCAGGAACAATTCTCCCTTTGTAAAATATCTTTCCTCCACTCGATTCTGAAGTATCTTCTTCAAAGAATACTCCCGGTGCTCTTTGCAGCTGATTAACTACTATTCTCTGTGTTCCGTTAATGACAAAACTTCCCTCATCAGTCATTAAAGGCAAGTCACCTAAATAAACTTCCTGTTCTGGTATTAATCCAGTTTCTTTTTTCAATCTCAATGTCACATATAAGGGAAGTGTATAGGAAAACCCTTCCTCTTCGCATTTTTCGATAGTGTGTGGTGGTTTGCCAAAGCGGTACTTTACAAAGTCCAGAATCATTTTGCCATTGTAACTTTCTATAGGAAAAATATCTAAAAAGACAGACTGCAACCCTTCTCTTTTTCTATCCTTAGGTGAGATGTCCCTTTGAAGAAAGGAGTTGTAAGAGATTTTTTGCAACTCCAACAAGTTTGGAACCTCCACAATAGAAGGATATTTACTAAAATTTATAACTCTTGTTTTCAATATTTCCCCCTTAAAAGTTAAATTACTATTCAGCCACAGATGAACGCAGATATTTTTCTCTTATTATCTATAAATCTTTCTAGTTCTGGTTTTCTACCAAAATTCAATAATAAACTAACTTTAATAGCTATTGCCTTCAAGTAGCTAATCAATTGAGCTTCATTATAAACTTCATAAAAACTTTT
>JAGHCO010000022.1 GCA_021160405.1 Candidatus Aerophobota bacterium | reverse complement strand
GCCCACGTGGCTCAGGGGGAAGAGCGCATCCTTGGTAAGGATGAGGTCACCGGTTCGAATCCGGTCGTGGGCTTTTACATCTATTACAATAAGGAGGAAAAAATGGCGAAGGAAAAATTTGTAAGAACCAAACCTCATATTAATATTGGAACTATAGGTCACGTTGATCATGGAAAAACTACTCTTACTGCTGCTATAACTCAGCTTTTAGCTAAGAAAGGATTAGCTGTTCCTAAAACTTTAGAAGAAATTGATAATGCTCCTGAAGAAAAGGAAAGAGGTCTAACTATTTCTATTTACCACGCTGAATATGAAACAGAAAAAAGACATTATGCTCATATAGATTGTCCTGGACACGCTGACTATATTAAGAATATGATTACTGGAGCAGCACAGATGGATGGGGCTATTTTAGTAGTTTCCGCTGCTGACGGAGCTATGCCTCAAACCAGGGAACACATCCTTCTTGCTCGACAGGTAAATGTGCCTGCTATAGTGGTTTTCTTAAATAAAGTTGATCAAGTGGAAGATAAAGAACTGCTGGAGCTGGTGGAACTGGAAGTTAGAGAACTTCTTTCCAAATATAACTTTCCAGGGGATGATATTCCAGTAATTTCCGGATCAGCTCTTCAGTGCTTGCAGTGTTTATGTGGAAAAGAGGATTGTCCAAAATGTGGACCAATATTAAAATTGTTAAAAGCTGTGGATGATTATATTCCTCTTCCAGTAAGGGAGATAGATAAACCCTTCTTATTAGCTATAGAGGATATTTTTTCTATAACAGGAAGAGGTACTGTAGTTACCGGTAGAGTGGAGAGAGGAAAAATAAAAGTAGGCGATCCTGTTGAAATAGTAGGAATGTCCAAAGAGATAAGAAAAACAGTAGCTACTGGGGTAGAGATGTTTAGAAAAACTCTGGATGAGGGTCAAGCAGGCGATAACATAGGGGTTCTCTTAAGAGGAGTGGACAAAGATGAAGTGGAGAGGGGGCAGGTTTTGGCTGCTCCAGGTAGTATAACTCCTCATACCAAATTTGAAGCACAAACATACATTTTAACCAAAGAAGAAGGTGGTCGACATACCCCATTCTTTGAAGGTTATCGTCCTCAATTTTACTTTCGAACTACTGATGTTACCGGTGACGTTTCTCTTCCTGAGGGAGTAGAAATGGTAATGCCGGGGGATAACGTGCGACTAACCATTAAACTTATCATTCCTGTTGCTATGGAACAGGGATTGAGGTTTGCTATAAGAGAGGGAGGTCATACAGTAGGAGCTGGGGTTGTAAGTAAAATTATTGAATAGGAAAATCTAATGGCTGAAATAGTAACTCTTGTTTGTACTCAGTGCAAATCCAGAAACTATACTACTATGCGAAACAAGAAAACATCTTCTTTGAAGCTAAAAAAGTACTGTAAATTTTGTCGTAAACACACTTCCCATAAAGAAAGATAGGTCCGTAGCTCAATTGGTTAGAGCACCGGATTCCAAATCCGGTGGTTGCGGGTTCGAGTCCTGCCGGGCCTGCCAGGATAAAGGTAATTAGTGAATAGTAATTTGTTTAAAACAAGGACTTCAAATGGCTAATAAGGTAAAGAGTTTTCTTTACTCAGTTAGAGCTGAGTTAAAAAAAGTTAGCTGGCCTACACGAAGTGAAATTATAAAATCAACTATTATTGCTTTGGTGGCTATAATTGTTTTCTCCATCATTATAGGAGGAATTGATGTAGTATTCCTCCAGATTTTGAGAATTTTCTTAGGATGAAAACGAAAATAATGGCTAAAAGATGGTATGCTCTTCATACTTATGCGGGACAAGAGGATAAAGTAAAAGCTAACCTTGAACAAAGAATCGAATCATTTGGGGTAAAGGATAAGATATCTCGAATTTTAATTCCTACGGAAAAAATAGCCGAAGTTAGAAATGGAAAAAGAAGAATATATAAAAGAAAGTCTTTCCCAGGTTATATATTGATAGAAGCTGAACTTACTGATGAAACGAAGTATGTAATCAGTAATACTCCAGGAGTCAGTGGTTTTGTTGGGCCTAAGAGTCAACCCATTCCTCTAAATAAAAAAGAGATAGATAATATTGAATATCGAATGGGTCTTTTAGAGAAAAAACCTAAACCTGGGGTGGTTTTTGACATTGGAGAAACAATCCGCATAACTAAAGGACCATTTGCTAATTTCGAGGGAGAAATTATCGAGACAAATCCTCAACAACAGAGACTTAAGGTTTTAGTCTCAATTTTTGGGCGAGCAACCCCTGTAGAGTTAGAGTATATTAATGTGGAGAAGTTATGATGGTCAAAAAGCCTCTGAAAGCACAAATTAAACTTCAGATCCCTGCGGGGAAGGCAAATCCAGCTCCTCCTGTTGGCCCAGCTTTAGGTCAGCATGGAGTAAACATAATGGATTTTTGTAAATCTTTTAATGAAAAGACCAAAGGTAAAGGAGATATCATAATTCCTGTATTGATAACTATTTATAAGGACCGCTCTTTTACCTTTGTATTGAAGACACCTCCTGCTTCTTCCTTACTTAAGAAAGCAGCTAATATTGAGAAAGGCTCAGGGGAACCTAACAAAAAAAAGGTAGGTAAAGTAAAAAAGAAAGATATTGAAGAAATAGCTAAGATTAAATTGCCAGATTTGAATGCCTATGGAATAGAAAAAGCTATAAAAATTATTGAAGGAACAGCTAAAAATATGGGGTTGGAGATAGAGGAGTAGATAGCTATGCCCAAAAGAGGTAAAAAGTATCTTTTAGCTAAAAAGAAGGTAGAGATTAATCGAGATTATTCTCCTGTTGAAGCTATAAGTCTTATTAAGAAGCTATCCCATCGTAACTTTGAGGAAACCATAGAAGTAGCTGTAGCTTTAAACATAAAGCCTAAGGAAAAAGGAGAAAGAGTCAGAGGAACAGTAATTTTACCTTGGGGGCTAGGAAAGTCGGTTAAGGTAGTAGTCTTTGCTGATGGAGATAAGGCTGAGGCAGCTAAGAAGGCAGGAGCAGAATTTATTGGTGGGGAAGATTTAATTGAAAAAATTCAAGGGGGATGGTTAGATTTCGATGCCGTAGTTTCTACCCCCCAGATAATGAGGTCAGTAGCTAAATTAGGGCGAATCCTTGGTCCTAAAGGCTTGATGCCTTCTCCCAAGACAGGTACAGTAACTGATGATCCTGCTAGGGCAGTAAAAGAGCTAAAAAAAGGTAAAATAGAGTACAGAAACGATGCCACTGGAGTAATTCATGCTCCTTTAGGAAAAGTTTCTTTTAAAGATGAGGCTCTTTTGGAAAATCTCGAAGTTCTTTTAAAATCCATAGAAAAAGACAAACCTTCCACAGTAAAGGGGAGGTATATAAAAAGTATTTTTCTTTCCTCCACTATGGGACCGGGAATAAAAGTTAACCTGAAATATGGAGATAATAAGTGAAATGAAATTAGACGAAAAAAGGAAGTTAACAGAGGAAATAAAGAAGGGTCTTCTAAAAAGTAAGGCATCTTTTATTCTGGATTATCGTGGATTAAAGGTAGTTGAACTTACCGATTTTCGAAACAAATTAAGAGAAAATAAAGCTTCTTTCCGAGTGGTTAAAAATACTTTAGCTAATCGAGCTTTGAAAGAAGCTAAATTGGAAATGTTGAGCGATTTTTTCTCTGGACCCACTGGTATAATTTTTGCTCAAGATGAACCATTGAAATCAGCTAAGGTAGTTAAGGAATTTATATCCGAGCATTCTAATTTAAAAATTAAAGGGGGCCTTTTAGAAAACTACCTGTTAGATGCAACTAAAGTTCTTTCTTTAGCAGATTTACCTCAAAAATCTATTCTTTTATCTCAACTTGTGGCTGTGCTGCAATCTCCTTTAAGAAGATTTATTAGAGTTTTAAATTACCCTTTGATTAACTTTATTATAGTTATAAAAGCTATTATAGAACAAAAAGGAGGTTTATCTATGCCAGCCGAAGTAAAAGAGGTTTCTAATGCTGGAAAAAAAGAAGGTCAAAAAATGGAGAAGAAGAAGGAGATTATTAAAGTTATTGAACAGATGAATGTATTAGAGCTATCGGAGTTAGTGAAAGATCTGGAGAGTAAATTTGGAGTTCAAGCGGCGGCGTATCCACAGGGAGCTGTAACTAGTGCTCCTGCTACTCAGGAGAAGCCCAAAGAAGAAGAAAAAACAGAATTTGATGTAATCCTCAGCGAAATAGGCCCCAAGAAGATTCAGGTAATTAAAGAGGTAAGAAAACTTACATCCTTAGGTTTAAAAGAAGCCAAAGATTTAGTAGAGCAATCTCCTAAACCAGTAAAAGAAGGTATAACTAAGGAAGAGGCTCTTAAGATAAAGCAGACTCTGGAAGCTGTAGGAGCTAAAGTAGAATTAAAATAAATGCAAATATTTAGCCACAGATTCACACAGATAAACGCAGATAG